>CANRAX010000025.1 GCA_947628635.1 uncultured Bacilli bacterium
TCAGTGCGTTCACATTTTTTCACATCTATTTATTCCTTTATTTTATAAGCTTTTAATTAACAAAGGAATTTATTCTAACAAAAAAAGAGACCTCATCTCTTATTTATCTATATCATATATAATATTTACTTTTAAGTTGCTAATATTATTATTACTTATGTCAATATAGGAAATAAGTTGAAAAGTAATAATGCAACCAACTATTAAAACAGCAATAGCTATAACAATAAAATTTTTTGTTTCTTTATAAAGATTAATCATACTTATACTCCTCATTTTAAGACTACCATTTAATAACTTGTAATTTCTTATTCTCTTTTGATTATATCAATAGCTTTTTACTTTGTCTATACTACTTTCTTAATTGAAAAGAAATTTTTCCATAATAATTATAGTCTTTATAAATATCTGAGTAGTTATCATTTATCCTTATATATAATTTAAAGCCATTTTTATACCTAATATCTTTATAATTATCCATATTATAATAAATTTTATCATCATAAGAAAAATCTAAAATATTTAAGTAAAAATAATCATAAGCCTTTTTAATATTTTCCTGTAACTCTTCTTTTTCTTTTAAATTTTCTTTCCAAGGAATAAATATTTTATTAATCTTTCTTCCATCAAAACCCTCTATACCTAAAAATTCATAATTTTCTTTATCAGTTTCAAAACTATCCGTTTCAATATTAAAGCTATCTTTAACATAATAATACTTTTTTTTACCCTTAATATTTACATTTATTATTGTTTTATCATTTTTCTTAATTTTCTTATATTCCCTTAAAGCTCCAAAAATATCAAGATTTATGTCTCTTACATATTCATTTACAAAAAGGTTATAATCAATTCTATAAACTTCACCTTTCTCATTATAATATGGGATAGCATTTTCTATTATATTACTTCTATCATTAAATTTTAATAGCATAATAAGAAAACAAATAAAAACATTCATAAAATTACACCTCAAAAAAAATAGCTACTTTCATAGTAGACTATTTTTTACACATTTTTTGTCGAAATTTTTATTTAATATCAATTATTTCTATTTCATAATTACCATTAGGACTTTCTACTGTCACAACATCGCCAACTTTATGATCAAACAAAGCCTTAGCAATTGGACTTTCATTAGAAATTTTACTTTCAAAAGGATCAGCTTCTTGACTACCAACAATTTTATATTCATCCTCTTCATCATCATCAACATATTTAATAGAAACAGTATTACCAATACTAACTTTATCCTTTGAAACTTCTGTTATAATTGAAACATTTTCTAACATTTTTTCTAATTGTTTTATTCTAGCTTCTATAACAGCTTGTTCGTTACGAGCAGCATCATATTCTGCATTTTCTGATAAATCACCCAATGCTCGAGCTTCTTTAATAGCTTGAATATTTTCTGGTCGTTTTACATTTATTAAATTATCTAACTCTTGTTTAAGTTCGTCTAAGCCCTCTTGTGTTAAATAAACTGTATTTTTATTTCCCATTTTTTTCACCTCTATATATAATCGAGCGCCTATGCACTCAACTCGCCTTAGTATAGCATATTTTTTTTAAATTTGCAACATCAAATTAAGAAGAAAATCTATCTAATTTTCAATTTTCTTTTTTAAAATTCTTTGTACTTCACTTAAAAATAATTCATCAGTCATACCAGCAATAAAATCAATTACTTTTCTTTTATCACAAGTATTATCTATATATCTATCTACTTGATTATCTAAAAATATTTTAAAAATAATACTATCTTCATTGTGCTTTGTAATATCATTTAAATATTCATAAAAAAGTTTATTCATTCCTTCTTTATAATATGCCTTTTTTTCACTAGTTAGACTATATTTATAAATATGTTCATAGTTAAATTTTTTTAAATTAAATAAAGCTTCATAAACTTTTTTACTCATCTTAATATATGGCTTATTAAAACTATTTTCTATAATATCATTAATTATATTATTAACAATATCCTTATTATTATCACCTAAAACTGCACTTATTTCCTTAGGTAAATCACTTCGCTTAATTTTCCCAATCATAATAGCATCTTCTATATCTCTACCAATATAACCTATTACATCACTAATTCTTACAACACATCCTTCAATAGTCATAGGATGTTTACGACTAACTTTTTTTAAATCTTTATAAGCTAGCCTCAAATCTTCTTGAAATTCTTCTTTTGATTTATGAATTGGCTTATAAACATTATTTAACATTTCACCATTATGACACATTATGCCATCAAGAACTTGAATTGTTAAATTGAGTCCTCTACCATTATTTTCAACTTCCATCAAATGCCTTACACTTTGAATATTATGGGCAAAATATTCATTTAATTCTCGTTTAGAAATTTCATTTAATAAAGCTTCTCCCTCATGACCTAAAGGTGTATGCCCAATATCATGACCTAATGCAATTGCTTCAATTAAATCCTCGTTTAAATTAAGAGCTCTACCAATAGTCCTAGCTATTTTACTTACTAATTGAACATGAGTAATTCTTTTACTAACATGGTCATTATTTGTTCTGGTAAAAACTTGCGTCTTATCTAAATATCTAGTATAAGAATAAGAATGTATTATTCTATCTATATCATGAAAATAAGAAGGTCGATAATCTTCTTTTTCTTCAACAAGTCTTATTGCTGAAGAACTCTTAGTTGCATATTCTGCTAAATACTTCTCCTTATTCAAAAAATTAGCTTTAACTTCTTCCATATATTTCATATCGAATTCATCTCCTTTTTATATTTTATCACAAAATACTAATCTTTATATTGCCAACTTTTACAAAAGAAAAAGTCCACAGCAATAAAAACTATGAACTTTATCATATATCACACAACTATGTGTGGAAAAATCAATCTGGGGCGTCATAAGAGGATCGAACTCTTGCATACTGGTGCCACAAACCAGCGTGTTAACCACTTCACCAATGGCGCCATCTCAACTGACTTCTTTATTTTATTATAGAAATGGGAAAAATGCAAGTATTTTTCTATAATTGGGCAATTTTATTCAATAATTGGGTATTTATCTATACATATTTACCTAGAAAGAATAATTTAAAATGAGAGGAGAAAATATGAATAGATATAATTATTTTAACAATAATTGGCTAAGAAATACGACAAATGATAAATTCTTAAATAATAATTCTTCTTTATTTACCCCCAAAGAAGGATTTGAAAAAGGTAATTTATTTGCCAATTTATATAGCCAATACAAAAATTACAAACCTGCTAAATTAAGAGCAGATAATGAAAGAGAAAGAATGTATCTTGAACTTTCTGAAATAGCTTTTGCATCTCATGAATTAAATTTATACTTAGATGTTCATCCTAATGATACTAGTATGATTACTTTATTTAATGATTATCGTAAAAAAGAAATGGAATTAACTAAAGCATATGAGCAAAAATATGGTCCTCTAACTGTTAACAGTGAAAATTCTTCAGCAAATCATTTTTCATGGGTAGATGGAAGCTGGCCTTGGGAGCGTGATAATAATGTTTAAGTACTGTAAAAAATTACAATATCCTATCAATATAAAGAAAAAAGATTTAAGAATGGCTAAATATTTAGTAACACAATATGGTGGTTCTAACGGAGAATTAGCTGCCGCTCTTCGTTACTTAAATCAAAGATTTACTATGCCTGATGATATTGGTAAAGCCCTTTTAACTGATATTGGTACAGAAGAACTTGCCCATGTTGAAATGATTTCTACTATGATTTATCAATTAATGAAAGATGCTACTTTAAATGAAATCGAAGAAGCTGGTCTTGACGCTCATTACGCTGAACATGCCAAAGCCCTTTATCCGACTGACGCTAATGGTGTTCCTTTTACGGTAACCTACTTTGCTACAACAGGAGATCCTTTAGCTGATATTTCAGAAGATATGGCGGCTGAACAAAAAGCTCGTGCTGTTTATGAAAATTTAATCGATTTAACTGATGATCCTGAAGTTATTGGACCATTATTATGGTTAAGACAAAGAGAAATCGTTCACTACACTCGTTTCAAGGAACTTTTTGAATATTATGAAAAGAAATTAAAAAATGGCGCTAACGAATTTAAAGAAAGCCCAATACCAACTTATGATAACTATATGACAAATTTTTTAGATAACCCATTAAATAACTTTACAAATGATACTTTTTCTATGAATAAGATGCATTTAGATAACAATGAATTTTTCATGTAAAAAATAGTTATAATTTTAACTATTTTTTTCATACTAAAAATGAGGTAATTAATATGATTGATTTGAAAAAATATAATGAGAAAAGAGATTTTACTAAAACAAAAGAACCTCTTGGTAAAAAAGAAACATCAAAAAAGAAACTTCGTTTTGCTATTCAACATCATTTAGCTTCTCATGATCATTATGATTTAAGATTAGAATGTGCCGGTGTTTTATTGAGCTGGGCTATTCCTAAAGGTCCATCTTTTAACCCTAAAGATAAACGTCTTGCGGTTAATGTCGAAAATCATCCTTTATCTTACCGTAATTTTGAAGGGACTATTCCTAAAGGAGCCTATGGTGCTGGAACTGTTATGCTTTGGGATGAAGGTTATTATGTACCAACTAAAAATATTAAAAAGGCTTTTGAAGAAGGTATTATAAAATTCACTTTAAATGGTAAACGTTTAAAGGGAGCTTGGAGTTTAGTTAAATTCAAAAATGATAATTGGCTTCTCATTAAAGAAAAAGATACTTATGCTAAAAAAACTATGGCCATTTCTCAATATACAAGAAGTATTAAAACAAATCGTACTATGCAAGAAATTTCTACTAATAAAAAAGCAAAAACATCTAAGAAAGAAGCTATTGTTTGTGATATAAAAATAACTCATCCGAATAAAATAATTTTTAAAAATCCCAAGATAACTAAATTAGATATAGCTCTTTACTATCATAAGATAGCTCCTAAAATGCTCCCTATAATAAAAAATCGCCTTTTTAGTACCATTCGTATGCCTAACGAAAATAAAGAAAAATTTTATATGAAACATTTTCCTACTAATCCTTACTTAGGTAAGAAAACAATTACTAATTCTAAAGGTCAAAAAGAAACATATTTCTACATAAAAGATGAAAAAGGCTTAATTTATGAAGTACAAAATAATAGTTATGAATTTCATATTTGGGGAAGTACAGTTAATAAAATTAATTCACCAGATGTTATGGTTTTAGATCTTGATCCTGATAAAAACGTATCACTAAAAGAAATACGTCAAGCTGTTAAAGAAATTAGAAAAACTCTTATGGAATTTTCATTAAAATCATCTCTTAAAACTAGTGGTGGCAAAGGATATCACATTATAGTACCAATCGATAAAAATATTTCTTGGCAAAAGCTAAGTACCATATCTAAAAAAATAGCTGAATTAATGGAGTCTATTAATCCTAATTTATATACAAGTAACATTCGTATGGCTTCTCGTAAAAATAAAATCTTTATTGACTGGCAAAGAAATATTAAAGGTGCCACTTTTGTTGCACCCTATTCCCTTCGCTTAAAAGATAAACCAACTATTTCCATGCCCATATCATGGAAAAATCTTGATACCATTTCACCTAATTCTGTAAATTTAACAAACATAAATAATATAAATATGGCAAATAACTAATTTTTTCAAAAATAAATTGGTTAAAGTCATATTTTTTTGCTTTTTAATTAAAAAAAGTTTATAATACAAAGAAATTAAGGAGCTAGTTTATGACTTTTAAAAATCCTCAACAATTTTTTAAAGATATTTTGAGTTCTGGTAATAAGATTGATATCTTAACTAGAGAAGAATTTATTAATTTTTTTCATTCCGAAATTTTAGAAAATCGCTACAAAATTATCGATTGCTTTTTACCTTTTTTAATTGATAAAGAACCAGAGCTTTGTTTTACTTTAATTTATGATTTGAAAAAATATGAGGATAAAACCCTAGCTCTTTTGAAAAGAATTATAGGTACTTATAATTTATCAAAAAAAGAATTAACTTATATTTTATATAATTTACCAAAAGGAAAGGAAATTTTACTTAGTGCTTTAGAAAATCATATTATTTCTTATAGCAATAATAATCTTTTACTAACTCTAATATTAAATGATTTAAATCATAATGAAGATTTACTTTCATTTTTTAAAAATAACAAAAATTTATCTATACGCTTTTCCTTTATGAATAACATTGCTTTAAAAAGGCCAGAACTCTTTTCTAGCATTTTTCCCAATATTATTGAAAATATTTTTTATATTGATGAAAACAACAAAAAAGAGTATATTTCAATGGATAATCTTTCTAATTTAGCCTGTAATCTTTCAAAAACACCACAAAATAAAGAAATTTATGAACAATTAAAATCTTTTCTTTATAAGACCTATCCTAAAAATAATATAGCTAGAAATTTAATTAGAGAAAAAAATGAAAAACTGCTTTTAGAGGATTTAGATAATTTATACCAAACTTCTTTTGATTGTAATATAGAAATTCTAAAAAAATATGAAAATTATCTTTCTAAAGATATTATAGGTAATTTGAAGAAAAATTATGAATTATTTAAAAGAACCCCTTATCACCTTCAAAATATATATACCTATGATCTTGATAAGAATTTAGCTAATTTAATTAATAAATATTTATCTTTAAGCAAGAATAAAACTATAAAATTTATTGGTAAAGGTACAACTGCCGCATGTTATAGAATTGGTGATTTTGTAATAAAATTTATTCTTAGTAAACATACCTATAATGCAACACCAAGACTTTATTTAATAAATAGAGTTTTGTATGAAGAATTAGTAAAAGATGATTATGGAAAATGTTTAGCTGGTCTTGAAGTTCAAAAATACTTAGCTAAAAAATTATCTTACTTAGATTTAACAGCAATTAGCAAATATCAAAAACTTCTTCGTGAAGAGGGATTTTACATAAGCGATTCTCTTATCAAAAGTAATTTTCGTTTTCTTGATTCTTACAAAGATGCTGATTGTCCCGATCCCGAACTTCTACCTGATTGTTTCAAGAAAAAACCTCTTGTCTGTATCGACAGAGATTCCTTTGAAAAAATTAAGAAGATTATTTAAAAATTAAAAGGGTTATTCGACAGTTACGCTTTTAGCCAAATTTTTAGGTTTATCTATTTCACAGCCTCGTAAATAAGCTGTATAATAAGCAATTAACTGCATAACAGGTACAACTAATAAACTTTGGAACAATTTATTAACTTTTGGAATAATTATTTCATAATCAAATTTTTCTAAACTACTATCATTTGTTAAAACAATAACTTTTGCTCCACGTGACTTTACTTCTATTACATTTGAAAGCGTTTTATCTTTTATTTCATCATCAGTAATAACTGCAAAAACAGGCATATCTTCTTCAATTAAAGAGATTGTTCCATGTTTCAACTCACCAGCTTGATAAGCTTCACTATGAATATAAGCAACTTCCTTTAATTTTAAACTACCTTCTAAACTAATAGCATAATCAATTCCTCGACCAATAAAGAAAATATCTTCTTTTTTACAAATAGCTTCTGCTATTTTTTTATACTGTTCTTTTTCAGCCAACAACTTTCTTAAAAAATCAGGAATTTTTCTTATTTCATCAGCTATTTCCAAATTACTTCCTTGTTTTTTAGATATTGTATTTATAGTTAGTAGTGAAAGCATTAACACTTGAAGTAAATAAGCTTTTGTTGTCGCAACAGCAACTTCAACACCAGCTTCAATAAATAATTTATAATCAGCTTCCCTCGCTATTGTCGAAGTTTTAACATTAACAATAGCTAAAGTTAAAACACCATTTTCCTTAGCCTTACGTAATGCCGCAATAGTATCAGCAGTTTCTCCTGATTGAGATATCAAAATAACTAAAGTTTTAGGTTTATAGAAAATCTTTTTATAACGATATTCACTTGCACACTCCACATCAACTTTGATAGATGCCATTTCCTCAATCAAATTTTTTCCTATCATTCCAGCGTACATAGCCGAACCACATGCTACAATATGGATTTCATCAAATAAACTTAAATCAATTAGTTCCAATTCATTGTCAAAATACTTTTGTAAGGTTCTTTCAAAAACAACTGGCTCTTCCATGATTTCTTTCAACATAAAATGTTCATAATTACCTTTGCTAACATCTTCGCCAATCAAATCAGTCGTTTTTATTTCCTTATTAACAACAAGACCATTTTTAAAAACATTAACGCCAGTAAAGCTAAGTTCACAAATTTCATCTTCTTCAAGTAGAATATATTTATTTGTATAATCAATTATTGCACTTATATCACTAGCAATAAAATATTCTTCTTTTCCAACACCTACTATCAAAGGAGAATTTTTTCTAACAGCATAAATTTTATCAATATCACTAACTAATATTCCTAAAGCATAAGAACCTTTTAAAATATCCAAAGTTTTTGAAATAGCTTTAAAAATATTCTTACTTTCTTCATAAAACTTATTCATTATAACCGCAATTACTTCAGTATCTGTATCACTGTAAAAACTAAAACCTTCTTTAGTCAAACTTTCTCTAAGTTCATTAGCATTCTCTATAATTCCATTATGAACTAGTGTAATTTTTCCAGCTTGATGAGGATGAGCGTTTAAAGTTGTTACTTTTCCATGTGTTGCCCATCTCGTATGAGCAATACCCATATTAGCCTTAATACTATTTTCTGTACTTAATTTTTCCTCTAAAGAATTTATTTTTCCAACACTTTTTATTACTTGGACATTCTTTTCATTACGCAAGGCAATCCCAGCTGAGTCATAACCACGATATTCTAATTTCTTTAATCCTTTAATAAGTATTTCTTGAGGATTGCTACGTCCAATATATCCAACTATTCCACACATAAAATAAACCTTTCTTTTTTAATCTTCACTCAAATGTTCATAAGTTTCACTATTTTTTTTGCATTCCGCTATCTGATCAGCAAACATTGTATCAAATTGAGGCAAAGCTTTTTTTATAACATCCGGATAAATATTTTTACTTTCTGAAATAGCTACTCTGAAATCTAAAACATTTACTTCCCTACGATTTTCAAATAAACAATTAGAAAAAGCGTTTTGAACTATTGTCAAAGAAACATCTGGATATCTTGAACCAATTTCATAAACTCTTTTATATTCACTTGTTATATCGGTAATAAATTCCATCATCTTCCTTTGAATAAATGGAGTATAAAGCATTTTAGCTCCAGTCCTGATTTCTATTTTTGGTAATGTTCCTATTAAAATTTGAATATTTTCTTCTCTAGTTGGTTCAAAAATTTCAATCTTTTGGAAACGTCTTACAAAAGCCTTATCACGCAAAATATATCTCTCATATTCTTCTGTTGTGGTTGCTCCAATAACTTTTATATCACCACGATCAAGGGCTGGTTTAAACATATTGGCAAAATCTAAACTTTCCCCTTTACTTCCCATAAGAGTATGAATTTCATCAATAAAAAGAATTAATTTTGATTTACTTTTCAACTCATCTATTAAAGTTTGAATTTTACTTTCACCAGTAACTGGATCAACACCAAGCAAAGCTGAAGTATTTATCTTTATAACTTGATAATCTTTTAACACATCAGGCACCTCTTGCCTTTGAATACGATAAGCTAATCCCTCAACTGTGGCTGTTTTACCAACACCAGGTTTACCAATTAAGACAGCTGATTTATCAGGTGTAAGTAAAGTTATAATTAATTGTTTTATTTGTTCATCTCGACCAATAGCGGGATTTGTTATATATTTATTCTTTTGAAAATTTTCTCCATAATTTTCAAGCATGCTTATTCTTTTTTTCTTTATATCAAATTTTTCATCCATACTAACACATCCAATTCATTTTTATTATAACATTTATTTCTTCGTTTTATAAGTATTAAGTAAAAATATAACTGCCCATACCACTAAAGATGGTAAGAAAGATATAATTATCAGTTGAACAAAGTTATTCAAAGCCAAACCTATTTCCTTAGTTCTCACATAAAATTCATTTAAACTAAAAAGCGCATAATTAATCATTGTCAGAATTGTCGTTCTAGTAAATCTTTTTTCCCAAAAATCCGATTTTGAAATAAAACGAAAATATAAAAAAATTCCTATATAATAAATACTAAATATTAGCGTTGCACTTACCATAATTTTTGTATAATTATCATCTATAATTTCATATTTATTAAAAATATATTTATAAGCAAAATATCCATAAGCCAGTCCAAGTATGCCGTATATTAAATTCATTATAAATCTTCTATTCTTTGAAAAAAACATTTTACCACCAACCTACTTTTCTTTTACTTTCATGGGATTAACATGAATAACAGTTAAATATATTTCTGGAATTAATTCATCAATTTCTTTTTCTAAATTATTAGCTATATCATGACTTTCAAAAGTTGAAAGATTTCCATCTACAAAAATAGTTAATGAAATTTGATATTGATATCCCACTGGAGTTGCATTAAAATGATTAGTTTTTATAATTTCTTTATGCTTTTTAACAATATCTAAAACTTTATCTTTTGTTTCCTTACTAATGGATTTATCCATTAAAACGTCATAACTCGCTACAAATATTTTACATGCTGAAGCAAAAATCCAGATACTAATAAACATTCCTACAATACCATCAACAAAATAAATATCTATTAAACTACATAAACAAGCAACTAAGTTTATAAATGTTATAAAACAGTCATTTCTGTGATCTTTACTATTTGCATTTAACAAAATATTGTTATATTTTCTATAAAGTTTATTAGTATATATAAAAAGTCCAAACTTAACAATAATGGTAATTATACATACAACTACCAAAAATGAAGAAAAAAGAAATTTTCTTTGTTCAATAAGTGATATAAATGAATTTTTAAAAACTTGATAGGCCATAATAAACATAACAACACTTATTAGAAGGGAATAAATATACTCCGCCTTACCGTGACCTAAATTATGATCATCATCACTTGGTTTAGAAGCAATCTTATTACCAATAAAAGTCATAACTGAAGAAAAAATATCTCCTGCACTATTAAAAGCATCAGCTATCATTGCTTGGCTATGACTAATAGCTCCAACAATTGCCTTTATTACAAGCAAAAATATATTTCCTAGCATTCCTAAAATACTAGCTTTTTTTATTTCATTATACTTCAAGTCAATCTCTCTCCTTTAAGAAAATAGTAAATCCTATGATTTACTATTCAGTTCTCAACGCTTCAACTGGATCTTTCTTTGAAGCCATCTTTGCAGGAATAAAACCAGCTATAACCGTTAAAAGTACGCTAATTATAACTAAAATAACTGCTCCTCCCACAGGCAACTTAGATAAAGCACTTATATTAACTACCTTTTTAATAATAATATTAATAGGGATATTTAAAATTATTGTAACTACTATGCCTAATACACCAGCGGTTAGACCTTCTATCAAAGTTTCAGCATTAAATACTCGAGAAATATCTTTTTTACTTGCTCCTATTGCTCGCAAAATGCCGATTTCTTTAGTTCTTTCAATAACAGAAATATAAGTAATAATCGCAATCATAATTGATGAAACAACTAAACTTATAGCTACAAAAGCAATTAACACACTACTTATAACATTAACTATTGTTGAAACTGAACTCATCATTACTCCAACAATATCCGTATATCTAATTTGCTCACTTTCAGCTTTTTTAGCATTATATTTATCAATTATTTTAACTATTTCATCTTTTGAATCAAAATCTTTAGGATAAATAGCTATTTGATCTGGATCATCTAATTCGGCAATTCCTAATTTAACTAAATTCTCCTCATAACTAGAAGTCATATTTTCTGAGTATGTTTTCATATATTCAGCAAGTTCTTCTTGGGATAAACTTTGAATATACATCAATTCTTCTTGAGATAAATCCTTAATATCAAAACTATCATTAGTAGAAAATTCTCTTCCTGTAAATACATTCTTCTCTTTATTTTCTAATTGTTCTTTAACAATATCAGTCTTATTAATTTCTTCAATTAAATGACTAACAAGCTCATGAGTATAGCCTACCATTCCTGGTGTATTACTGCCAGTAACAGCTTCTTCATTAGGTTTAATAATACCAACTATTTTTAATTCTAAAGCATTAGCTAAAACATCTTTCATATATTCTTTATCATCAGACATATTTATCCAAATACCGTTGTTTTTCTTATAATAATCAGTATTTAAGATAAGTCTAAATGAAGTATTAAGTAACTCATCATAACTATAAGAAGTATTTTCAAAATGTACATCTTTACCTGTTGTCATGTTTACAAATTGTTCTTTTAAATCATCTTGTGATAAGATACCCAAACTATAAAGAGTATAATCAGATATTTGATTATTTTTATCTACTTGTAAAACAACTTCATTATAATTTTCTGGCCAATGTCCTTTTACTAAATTATATTGTTGTTTATTTAACTTATCATTATTAATCATTTCATAAAAAACATTATAATTAGACATATAAGTACTATAAGCATTAGATATTCCACTTGTACTCATACCAATCGAATCAAAAACAGTAGTTGGATTTACTTGAACTATATTTTCTAAATCATTTTTATAAATATTCATAGTTACATTATAAGAGTATTGGATATCTGATGAATAATCTTCTATTTTTGATTTATTTTCTAAATATTTAGAGAAATTTTTTAAATCATTTCGTTGAACTTTTTGAGTCATTGTTGTAAACATATCACCCATTATATTTAGAGAATGAATTTTTTCATCCTTATATTCTTTTTGTTCAGCACTTCCAGCAAGAGATTCTAAGATAGTTGACATGTCAACTGATTCTTTTTGAATAATAAGTGGATATGAACTAAGGGTTTCTTCTTCTGTTTTATCTATATAGTTTTGAATACCATGTGATAAAGATAAAATTAAAGCAATTCCAATTATTCCTATGGAACCAGCAAAAGCTGTAAGTATAGTCCGCCCTTTTTTAGTAAGTAAATTATTAAAACTAAGTGAAAGAGCTGTCTTAAAAGACATGTTTTTCTTACGATCTTTTTTCTTATTTTGTCTTTCCTCTTCCTTACCATCAAAAGGATTATTATCACTAATAACTTCGCCATCTTTTAGCTCAATAATTCTTGTTGAATATTCTTCAGCCAATTCACTATTATGAGTAACCATAATTACTAGTCTATCCTTCGCAACTTCTTTAAGTAATTTCATAATTTGTGTACTAGTTTTAGAATCAAGGGCTCCCGTTGGCTCATCAGCTAGCAAAATATCAGGATTATTTATTAAAGCACGAGCAATTGCGACTCTCTGCATTTGACCACCAGAAAGTTGATTAGGTCTTTTATTCATATGTTCTTCCAAGCCAACTTCTTTTAAAGCCTTAATAGCTCTTTTTCTTCTTTCATTTTTAGAAACACCAGACAAAGTAAGTGCAAGTTCTACATTAGAAAGTATTGATTGATGTGATATTAAATTATAACTTTGAAAAACAAAGCCAATACGATGATTACGATAAGTATCCCAATCTTTATCATTATATTTTTTTGTACTAATGCCATTAATAATCAAATCACCACTAGTATAATTATCTAAGCCGCCTATTATATTTAAAAGTGTTGTCTTACCTGAACCAGATGGTCCTAAAATAGAGACAAACTCATTTTCTCTAAAGCTCACACTTACACAATCTAAGGCCTTTTGTTTAAAACTATCTGTTTCATAAACTTTACTTATCTTTTTTAATTCTAACATTTAATCCCTCTTTTCTAATTATACGAATACTACCTTTTATTTTATCATTAATTTAATAATCCTACAACTATTCTAAAAAGAAATTTAACTATAATAATATTATTCTAATTTATTTGTAAATTTACATATTTTTTACAAATCAAAAAGTTTATATTTACATTAGACTATGTTATATTTGAAACAAGAGGTGAAAGGTTGAAAATAAAAACATAAATTTTGTCCACGACAAAAACCGTCAATGAAGACGCTAAAATAAACCGAACGCGT
>CANRAX010000026.1 GCA_947628635.1 uncultured Bacilli bacterium
ATAATAAAAAATCAAGAGCGAACAAAGTGAGTTTATCTTGACTCTTGATTTTTTATTTCATATTTTACCATTATTTTCCCAATAAAGTTTATCTTTATTGGTTACCAATTATTTAAACTCGGATATCTATTTCGGATTTCCTATCCAAAATTCACCCTATTCCTTAGCTTAGCTGTTGTTTGTTGGCTTATTCTATAATAATTTTATATTTATTTTTATAATTGACTCTTAGTTTCTATTGTGGTATGATATCTTCATTCTTAAGGGGTGTTTTAGATGATTAAGAATAATGGTGATTTATCAGATAATACTTTGGAAATATTTAAAAAAGCATCTATTTTATATGATGTTTTAAAATTGCAAGATATTAAGATTAATTTAGATACTAATGGTATAACTATAATATCTGATGTTATTAATAATAATGATAAAAAGTTATTAAGTCTTTTGTTAGCTTTTTTCTTTGTTGATTGTGGTGCTTATAAAGTACTTAATGATTTTAATTTTAAATTAAAAGAAGTACTAAATAGAGTTTATGATAATGATAATAATATTTTTTTGGAAGAAGAACAATTAGCAGAAATACTTTGTCAGAAAGATAAATCTGAAATTAATGAAGAATTAGAAAAATTATTAAAAATAATATTAAATGACTATGGATATTTATCTTCAGAAGGTTTATTGATAATATTATATGATGCTTCTTATAGTGGTTCACGTTTAATTAATCTACTACTACCTTGTATATTAGAAGATTGTTCACCTTTTACAGATTCAAAGGCTTTTTATGATATTTGTTCTAAAATAGCTTTTGATAAGGAAAAAGAAAAAATTGCTGAAAATTCATATGTTGAAGAAAAAGTAAATAATCTTAATAGAAAATATTCAAATAATTTTATTTCACTATTTGGATTAAATAAAGAAACAAAAGATGAAGATATATTGAAAAAATACGGAACATATTTAACAGAAGTTTCTTATAAAAGCAATCCAGCTATTGGTAGAGAAAAAGAACTTGAAAAAGCTAAAGTAACATTATTAACTAGTGATAAATCATTAATGTTAGTAGGTCCTGGAGGCGTAGGAAAAACGGCTATTGTAGAAGGTCTTGCTTATGATATCCAAAATGGATTAGTGCCAGAAAGTTTAAAAAATAAAAAGATTATTTCTATTAATACTTCTGACTTAGTAAAAGGTTGTAAATGGGTAGGAAGTTTTGAGGAAGTAGTTGAAAAAATATTAAAAGCTATTGAAAGTGATAAAAATATTATTTTATTTATTGATGAAATTCATACTGTTTTTGGATTAGGGGCAGGAAGCCATTCAACTTTAGATTTTGCTAATATTTTAAAACCTTATTTAAGTAGAGGTAAAATTAAAATGATTGGTGCTACTACTACTGATGAATATGAATCTTTTATTCAAAATGATTCAGCTTTTAAAAGAAGATTTGAACGTTTAGATGTTAAAGAACCTTATGATAAGTTGTTGTTTGAAATAATGCGAGAAGTTATTAATAAATATGAAGATATATACAATATAAAATTTTTGAATAATGAAAAAGATAAAGATATTACTTTAGATTTAATTTCTAAAACGACTGAACAAGCCAAAAGAGTTTATTCAGATAAAAGTTCTAATCCTGACTTAGTTATATTGATAATAGAAAAAGCTTTTGCTTATGCTATTTATAATGAACATAAATATGTTATGAAAGATGATATTGTTAGAGCTATTATGGATTGTGATAGAATTTATGAAAGTGTAAGGGAAGAAACTAAAGATATTATTGAGAAAAAATTGAGTAATAATAAAGATGTTAGAAGAAAAGTTAAAGTAATTGATTTTAAGACTTATAGAAAATAAACTGTTCATTACTAGTGAATAGTTTATTTTTATGATATACTGTTCTTAGGTGATATTATGGGATTATTTAGTAAAATTAAAGAGATGTTTAAAGGTGAACAAAAATTAGATGATAGAGATAATAAATTAGAAGAAAACCTTCAAACAAAAGCTGATTTAGAACAAACACAAGGAACTCAAAAAAATCTTAAAGTCAAAAGCAAGCAAGATACTAAAAAAGATATTAATCGATATGAAAAAGGTCTTACAAAGTCTAGAGAGGGTTTTGTATCGAAATTAGTTAATTTAACTAGTAGATATAATAAGGTAAATGAAGAGTTTTTTGATGAATTGGAAGAAATACTTATTATGGCTGATATTGGTGTTAATACAGTTATGAATTTTATTGATAGACTTAAAGAAAGGGTTCGAAAGGATAATATTACAGAACCTTCTTTATTGAAAGAAATTATAGTTGATGAGTTATTTATAATTTATGTTAATGATGAAGTGTTAAGTAGTAAAATAAATTATAATCCAAATGGACCAACTGTTATATTGTTTGTTGGTGTTAATGGAGTAGGAAAAACAACAACTATTGGTAAGTTGGCTTACAAATTAAAAAATGAAGGAAAAAAAGTATTGCTTGTAGGGGCAGATACTTTTAGAGCTGGAGCTTACTTGCAATTGAAAGAGTGGGCACAGAAAATAGATGTCGGATTTTATGGAAAAGAAGAAAGTAGTGACCCAGCTAGTGTAGTATTTGATGGCCTTACAAAAGCACAAGAAGAAAAATATGATGTTGTTATGGTTGATACAGCTGGTCGATTACAAAATAAAGTTAATTTAATGAAAGAACTAGAAAAAATCAATAAAGTGATTGATAGCTTTATCGAAGGAGGAGCTAATGAAACTTTACTGATTTTAGATGCAACTACTGGCCAAAATGGTATTAGTCAAGCTAAGTCTTTTAAAGAGATAACTAATATTACAGGTATAGTTTTAACTAAGTTAGATGGTACAGCTAAAGGAGGAATAGTTCTTGCTATTAAAGAAGAGGTCGGCTTGCCAGTAAAATATATTGGTTTAGGTGAAAGTAAAGATGATTTAGCAGTATTTGATATAGAAAAATATATTTATGGATTATTTAAAGATATGATGTAGGTTTTTATGAAAAAGTTTAGTTTATATTTACAATTATTTTTTCTATTACTAGTAGTTATTTTTGTATTTCTCTTTATGTTTGTAGGTAAAAAGTACATATATTTTTTAGAATTATTTTTAGGCTTAGGTCTTATTGTTCTAGCTTATAATACCCAAAAGTATTATGAAAATACTAAATCATGTATCTTTTACTTAATATTTGGAGTGTTATTATTAGTAATGGATTTATTAATGATTATAGGTGATTAAATGGAAGAAATGTTATATTATAACGAATTATACGATTTGTATGGAAAGTTATTAACAAATACGCAAAGAAAGTATTTTGAAGATTATTATTTTAAAAATTTAAGTTATTCTGAGATGTCTGAAAATTATAAAATAAGTAGAAATGCTGTTTTTAAGCAATTACATATAACTTTAAAAAAATTGGAAGAATATGAAGAAAATTTAGGATTGTTAGCTAAAAAGAAAAAATTTGAAAAATTAAAAGTAAAAATAAAAGATAAAGAAATACTTCAAGAATTAGATGATTTGTTTTAAGAAATTTGTTCTTGTATAAACTCGGAAAAATAGGTATAATTTTATTTATAGTAGGAATAGAGGGGATAAGTATGTTTGATAGAATAATTTATATTAGTGATCATTCAGCAAATATAAAATTAAAAGAAGATGCAGAAGTTACAATGAACTTGATGAATATGCATTTGGTTTTTGAAGACGATGTAAAAAAAGTATTAGGTGAAGTTGATGATTTGGATGGCAATATAGTCAAAGCTAGATTTTTAGGTGAAATTGTAAATGGTAAGTTAATTGGTGGTACTATTAGAAAACCTTCTTTAGATGCTAAGATTAGAGTTATAACACAAGAAGAAATACCAATGATTACTGGAACAGATACAAATGGATTTATGAAATTAGGAGTTAGTCCGTTTTATAATGATTTTCCAGTTTACTTAGATGTTAATAATTTCTTTAGTAATCACTTCGCAGTATTTGGTAATTCGGGTAGTGGTAAAAGTTGTGGTATTTCAAGACTTTTTCAAAATATGTTTAGTGATAAAAGACTTAATCCCTATAAGGCTAATATTTTGTTATTTGATTCTTCTGGTGAGTATTATAATGCTTTTAGAAATCTGAATGAACTTAATTCTAATTATCATTATCGTTTTATTTCAACTAATGAAGTTGATGGCATTGGCGAAAAATTACGTTTACCTATTTATTTGTTAAACGCTACTGATTTGGCTTTATTATTACAAGCAACGAATCATTCGCAATTACCAATAATTGAAAGAATGTTGAAGCTGGCTTTAGTATTTTCACAAGAAGATATGGATGCTAATGCTTATAAAAATCATTTAATAGCTAAAGCTATAATGACGATCTTATATACTAATGAGACAGCCCCTAACAAAAGAAATGAAATTTTCTCTATTTTAGCAAGTTGTTCTACACCTGAGTTTAACTTGGAGGCTCCAGTTCAAGGAATAGGCTATGTTAGAAAATTTAGAGAATGTTTTTTGATAGATAATTCAGGTAATTTTTCAGAAAGCGTTTTATTAACAGAATATGTTACATCTTTTATAAAAGATGAGTTTGATAATTATGAACCACATGGAGGAGTATATTATAATCTTGATACTTTAGAAAAGGCTTTGAACTTTACTTTAATTAGTGAAGGTTGGCTAAGAAATGCTAATACATATGGTGATGCTGTTACTATTAGAGTTAGACTTCATTCTTTAATAGTAGGAGATAATGCTAAATATTTTAATGTAGATAATTATATATCATTAGAAAGTTATTTATCATCACTTTTAATAAATAATGGTGATAAATATCAAATAGTTAATTTTAATTTGGATGATGTAGATGATGATTTTGCTAAGGTAATTACAAAGATTTATTCAAGACTTGTTTTTGAATTTGCTAAGGCATTGAAAAATAGAGCTAGTATTCCATTTCATATAGTTGTTGAAGAAGCTCATAGATATATTCAAAATGATACTGATAGATTTTTAATTGGTTACAATATATTTGAAAGAATTGCCAAAGAAGGACGTAAGTATGGTGTTATTTTGGGATTAATTTCTCAAAGACCAGTCGAGTTATCAGATACGGTTATTTCTCAATGTTCTAACTTTTTAATTTTTAAGATGAACCATCCTGTTGATGTTGAGTATATTAGAAAAATGGTTCCAAATATTAGTGATGAAATTGTTGAAAAACAAAAAACATTACAATCTGGAACGTGTTTAGGATTTGGTATGGCTTTTAGAATTCCACTAATTGTTAAGATGGAAATGCCTAATCCGTCTCCACTTAGTAGTAACTGTGATGTTGTTAATATTTGGAATGGTGATGACAATGTTCAAAATGCTAATCCTAATGTTGCCGTTTCTAATACTGCGGAAGTTTCTCAAGTTACTTCTGTTACTTCACCAACTTTTGAGCAAGGAAATGTTGAACCTTCTATTGTTTCAGTTCAACCTTCTATGATTGAAAATAATAATACTACGAACGAAGAAAATACTGTAAATGGTAATATAAATGTTCTAGTAAATGGTGTAGCTCAGAATGTATCTGGTAATTTAAATAATCAAAATAGTGAACAAGTTGAAGCTAATGTTCCTTCTGCTAATGTTCCTGAAATTACTGCTTCAGTACAACCAGTAATGGAAAATGCACAAGGGACTTCAAGTGTGGATTTGACATTAGATGATGACGATGATGATTTAGGACCTGATTTTTCTTAAGTAGTGGTTTGCACTACTTTTTTCTTTTTGATATAATATTTTTGGTGATATAAATGTTTGAAAGTTTAGGCGATAGATTACAAAATGCTTTACATAAAATAAAAGGTTATGGAAAAATAACAGAAGATAATATCTCTGAAATGATGAGAGAAATTAGATTAGCTTTATTGGAAGCTGATGTTAATTATCAAGTAGTAAAAGAATTTACAAATAATGTTAAAGAAAAGGCTTTGGGTGAGGAAGTAGCTAGTAGTATTAATCCAGGAGATTTATTTGTTAAGATAGTAAAAGATGAGCTTACGGAATTATTAGGTGGAGAAAGTGCTGAATTAAATGTTAAAGGTAATCCTGCTACTTTGATGTTGGTAGGTTTACAAGGTTCTGGTAAAACAACTACTATTGCTAAGTTGGCCAATTTTTTGCGAAAAAAACATAATAAAAAACCTTTGTTAGTTGCTTGCGATGTGTACAGACCAGCAGCAATTGATCAATTGAGACAACTTGGCAAGCAATTAAACATAGAAGTTTATGAGGAAGGAAAAAACAATCCTGTTGAGATAGCTAATAATGCTATTTCTTATGCTAAAAATAATGGTTTTGATTATGTTTTGATAGATACAGCTGGTAGGCTTCATATAGATGAAGAGTTAATGAATGAACTTGATAGTATAAAAAAAGAAATTAATCCAGATGAAATTTTGTTGGTAATTGATGCTATGATGGGTCAAGATGCAATTAATGTTATTACAGGCTTTAATGATAAGTTACCTTTGACAGGTGTAGTTCTTACGAAACTAGATGGTGATACTAGAGGTGGTGTTGCTTTATCTGTTAGACATCTAACAAATGTACCAATAAAGTTTATTGGTGTTTCAGAAAAATTAGATGGTTTGGATACTTTTGATCCTGAGCGAATGGCTGGAAGAATTTTGGGTATGGGCGATATTGTTTCTTTAGTTGAGAAAGCAACAGAGGCAATAGATGAAAAAGAAGCTGAAAAAACAGCTAGAAGAATGCAACAGGGTAAATTTGATTTAGAAGATTTTCTAGCTACAATGAAGCAAATGAAAAAATTGGGACCTTTGGAAAATTTAATAAAAATGTTACCAGGAGCTAAGAAGATGGGTTTGACCAATGTAAAAATAGATCCTAAGCAAATGGCTCATATAGAAGCGATTGTTCTTTCTATGACTGTTAAGGAAAGAAGGAATCCGGATATTATAAAAGCTAGTAGAAAAACGAGAATTGCTGCTGGTAGTGGAAGAAGTGTTCAAGAAGTTAATAAAATGTTACAACAATTTGATCAAATGAAAAAGATGATGAAGCAAGTTACTAATGGCAATATGAAATTGCCTTTTTAGGAGGTAGTATTATGAATATAATAGATGTTAAAAATATGTATAGTGGAAGTAAGTATGAAGGCAAACTAGATAGGGCTGTTAGGTTGTTTGAAAAGACAGGCGATGATGTAAAATCTGGTTATCTTGGTAGTGTAATTACTAATATTGGCTTTGATAATTTAGGCAATTTTGAATTTTCTAGTGAGCATATGGCTTCTAATTTGGAAACTAAATCAACGGGTGCTTTGCTTGATGAAGGTGCTGTGATAAAGCAAATTCAAGAAAATGATAAAGAAAAATTTTATCAAATTTTTTCTTGGAATAATGATTTTGATAAATATACTTATGTTTTATTTGATAGTGAAGAGGCTATGAATTTTTCTTATGAAAAATTAAAGGCGGCTGAAATGAATTTATGTGATGGCGAATTGAGAGAAAAGCTTGTGAGTTTACATATTCCTTTAAGTGATATTTTGCAAGTACAACAAAATGTGGAAATGGAAAGCCCTTCTTTATTAGTTGAAGAAGAAAAGAATGATGAAATGGCTGATGAACTGGGAGGTAAAATTATTTAATTAATTTATTTTGTTGTGTTATTGTGGGCTTTATTAGTGTCTTAAATTGTTTTCAAACATAGTATAAATTAGAGGAGGTATTTATATTATGTTTGATCAGAGTAATATGACAAATTTTGAATCTTCAGTTATTGGAAACAATAATGTGGTAGATAATGATATGAATGTTGATGTTAATATGAACATGAATTATAATGATGGAATGACGGGAGCAATTAATGAAGGAGTTCAAGAAAGATGTATTCATAGAACTTTTATTCATGAAGTTCCACATGTTTGTCCAATACATACTAGAATAATTAATCATCATGTATATAGACATACTTATAGACCAGAATATACTTGTTCCGAAGAAAATACAGTAAGTAATGTTCAATGTGGTTCTTGTTGCCAATTTAGATAGGAATGTAAAATATTTGCTTAGGCAAGTATTTTATTTTTTATTCTTTACAGTAAAAGCAATGTAAATTTATTTGTCTAAGTTTGTCAAATCTATTGATTGTTTTACAGAGTTCGTTTATCCTTATAATAGGGAGTGTGATATAGGTGATTTATCCTTCAATTGATAAGTTACTCAATATAGTTGATTCTAAATATGAGTTGGTTCATATTTCAGCAAGAAGAAGTAAGGAAATCTCTAAAGAAGGGTTTTTACAAATGCCTGAATCCGAATATAAAAGTAAAAAGAATATAGGGAGAGCTCTCGAAGAAATTGCTGAAGGCTATATTGAGGTAAAAAGGGGAAATTAAACCTCTTTTTATTTTTGCTCAATGTTTTTGTAAGATGTTTATTTCTATGATAAAATAATTATAGGTGATTAGATGAAAATAGAACGCTATAAAAAGGGGAGCGGAGGAAAATATAGAATATTGCTTGATAATGGAGAAGTTTTAATTTTATATGAAGATGTTATATTGAAGTTTAATTTACTTTTAAAAAAAGATATTAGTGACAAAGATTTAATAGAAATAAATAAATATAATCAAGAGTGTGAAGTTTATTATGTAGCTTTGGATAGTGTTAATAGACGATTTAAAAGTGTCTATGAGCTTGAAGAAGTACTTAGAAGAAAACAATATTCTAAAGAGTTTATTGCTTTGGCAGTTGAAAAATTATTAAAACAAGGTTATTTGGATGATAGACTATTTTCTAAAAGTTATATAAATAGTCAGATTTTAACAACAAATAAAGGTCCTTTAAAAATAAAAAGAGAGCTTTTAGATAAAAAAGTGCCTTTAGAAATTATTGATGAAGAATTACTTAATTATAGTGAAGATGAACAATTAGCTAAAATAGAAAAACTTACTACTAAAATGTTAAAGACTAATCGAAATCGTGGTGGTATTGTATTAAAACAGAAGATTATTAATGATTTGAAAAATCTTGGGTATGAAAATGATTTGATTACCAAAATAGTTTCACAACAAAATTTTTCTAATAATGATGATATAAGAAAAAAAGAGTATGAAAAGTTAAGAAAAAGATTGAGTAGAAAATATAGTGGAGTTGAATTAGAAAGAAAAATTAAAGAAAAATTGTATCAGAAAGGTTTATATTATGAAGAATAATAATAAAAAATTAAACTTGGCTTTTTTGTTTTTAGTTTTTTCTTTAGCTGTTGCTATGCTTTTATGTATGAGACGTGATACCGATTATTTTTGGCATATAAAAGCTGGAGAGTATATGTTTAAGCATGGTATATTAAAGAAAGATGTTTTTTCTTGGTTTGTTAAAGGAAAATATTGGTTTAGTCATGAATGGTTATTTGAAATAATTCTTTATTTTTTTAAATTATTGTTTGGTAAAATGCACATATTGGTATTTGGTTTTATCTTTTTTTTGAGTTTGTTACTTATAATTTATTATGGTAATAGAAAAAAATTTTTTAAAAATATTTCTTTTTCTATGATTTGGTTGGTCTTATCTTTTATATTGATAGCTTTTGCTCAAGCAAGACCGCATTTAATTAGTTTTAATTTTTTGGCTTTAACAATTTATTTATTGTTTGATTTATATAGAAATGAAAACTCTAAAAAAATTTATTTTTTACCTTTAATTAGTCTTTTTTGGGCTAATATTCATGGTGGTTCAAGTAATTTGTCCTATATATTTTGTTTATTATTTATAATTGGTGGTTTGTTTAATTTTGATGTTGGAAAGATTAAGGCTACTAGGATTACAAAAAAACAAATAGTTAAATACTTTGCAGTTATGTTTTTATGTATAGGTGCTATTTTAATTAATATTCACGGAGCAAAGATGTTGATATATCCTTATACTAATATGTTAAATACTACGATGATAAATAATATAAATGAATGGCGTCCAACGATAGTAGGAAATATTTCTAATATTCCATATTTTATGTTGTGTTTAATTATACTTATAATATTTCTCATTAGTGAGAAAAAAATTTCTTTTTTAGACTTTTTACTTTTTTTAGTCGTTTTGTTTTTAGGACTTAAAAGTGTAAGATTTTGGGGATATACATATATAGTTATGTCCTTTATAGTATTTGATTATGTTAAAGTTATAAAATTCAATAAGTATTTATTTAGAGCTATTTTTATAGTAGGTTTAGCATTTGTAATGCTACCTTTGGTTAATTTTAGATTAATTTATAAGAATATAAATACTAAATCTTTAGATAAAAAACTAATTAAATTGTTGAAAGAAGAAAAACCTAAAAGATTATATAATATGTATGATTATGGTGGAGAATTAATTTATAATAATATTCCTGTTTTTATTGATGGGCGAGCTGATTTATATTCAAATTATAATTATGAAGATTATTTAAGTATTTCTAGACTTGAAGGAGATTATGTTAATCTTGTAAATAAGTATGATTTTGATTATTTCTTAGTAAATAAAGCTTATCCGATTTATATTTATTTAAAATATAATGATAATTATGAAAGTATATATAGTGATGAAAAAATTAATTTATTTAAGCAAAAAAAATAAGTGCCTCATTAACACTTATTTTTTAAATTTCTAATTTGTAGAATTTGCTGATTTTTCAGCAGCTTCAATTAAATCATCTATATAATCATTGTAGGCTTTTTCTAGTTCATCATCATTCCATTTGATTTTATTTTCTTCTCTTATTTTACTTAATGTTTTGTAATATAAAGTGGCATCATTATCTAATTTTTCTTCTTTTAATGCTTCTTTTATATCTTTTTTAACTTCACTTAATTTTGGTTTAGCCTTTTCCTTAGATTTTAGAATGATGTGATAGCCCAACTCTGTTTTAACAGGTTCCTTAGTGTATTCATTATTTTTTAATTTTTTGGTAGCTTCTGAAAATTCTTCAAGCATGTCGTCATAGCTAAAGTAACCTAAGTCTCCGCCGTTTTTAGCTGTTTTTTCATCTTCAGAATATTTTTTAGCTAATTTTTTGAAATCTTCACCTTTATTTAATTTTTCTATTACTTCGTTAGCTTTTTTTAAAGCGCTTTCTTCAGCTTCTTTTTTCTCATCATCACTTGCGTCATCTTTAACATTTAATGTAATTAAAATATGACTAGCTTTAACATCGCCATAGATATTTTCATCGTAGTATTTTTTTATTTCTTTGTCTGTTAAATTATTTTTTATGTAATCTTCTACGGCTTTGTTTCTCTTGTATTCTAGTGATAAAACTTTTTTTAATTCCTCTTCTGTTTCAACTCCAAAGTATTGTCTTAATACTTGCTTGTAAGTATCTTCATTAGAACCATATGTATTTTTTAATTGTTCAATTTGATCATTAACTTCTTTTTCCTCGTCGTCTGTGGTTTTATATTTTGTATCCAATAGTTTATGATCAATAGTTTCTATAATTCTTGAAATATTGTCTTGTTTAATACTTTCATAATATTCAGTAGCACTTATTTTACCATTTTTGATTGAGACAGCTACTTCACTACCATTTTTTAATTCAGCCTTTTTTCCACATCCAGTAATTATTGTTATTAATACTAGAAGAGAAATTAATAAAATAAATTTTTTCTTCATTTTTTTTCCTCCTATACCTAATTATAATAACAAAAAATCAAAATTAGTGCAATAAAATATGATAGATATAATCACACAAATGGTACTTTTGCCATAAAATATTTTGAAAGCAATAAAAAAGGAGGAAAAAACATGAATAATTGTATTTCTAGTTCTGCTATAATTTTAGTATTATTTATTCTTTTAATCATCATTTTAGGTGCTTATATTTAAGGAGGTGTTTTCAAATGTCATGTCAAGATAATAACGTTGTAACTACTACTTGTGCTTGCACTGGTACTGGTAGTAGAGGTGGTAATGGATTTTTATTAATAATTATCCTTTATATACTATTAGCTATTATATTAGGTGGAGCATTTGGTTCTTATAATTACTAAGAGGGAGACCTCTTTTTTTTCTTAAGAAATTTATTAATTAGTGAAAAAAAACAAACTATGGAGTTTGAATTTTTTATTAACTATATTTAAAAGTTATATTATTACTCCGTAAAATTGTAGAGTTATTATTTTCTAAAATATCTTTTATAATTAGGTCAAAATCATCTTTTTTAATTGTTTCTTCAGTTAAATTTGATATATAAACTGTTTTTGTTAAATCATTTTCATCGGTAATTGTGAAGGAATAAGATTTTGGAGTTATATTATTTTCTTGTAGAATTGTGACAAAAGATAAAATATTATTAGAAACTATTCTATAATCCCATTTTTTTGCGATTAATTCTTTTTTTATATTATATATTTTTAAAGATGAGTAATTATTTTTGGTAAGCAGAATTTTTTGAACATTTTCAGGAAAATCAGTTAATTTTTTATCTATTATTATTTTTACATCTTCATTAGTTTTTTCTAAAATATCTTTTTTTATAGATTTAGAAATATGTGTTATAAGAGAAGCCCCTTCAACGTAGTCCTTTTTATAAGTATCTTTTACTTTCTTATCAGAATAGGTTAAGTAAAAGTAAAGATTTTTGTTTTCAGGAGATGTTATTTTTATTTTAAAAGTATTATTTTTATAGGTGATTTTATTTTTGTTTATCGGATAATTTAGGCTTTCATAATTGTCTTTTAGGTAAGTATTAAATATTTTTTCAACTTTAGGAATGAATAAAACTTCAAATTTTTCTTTTACAATTATAACTCCAAAAAAGACGAAAACTATCAAGAAAAGAAGAGCCATTTTAATAGTTAATTTTTGTTGTTCATTCATAATTATCACCTAAAACAATTTTATATTAAGTTTTTTAAAAAGGCAAATTTTGTAGTAAATTGATAAAGAAAATATTTAAGTTATTTAATTGTTTTATTTTTTGGTGCTTTTCTTTATTATGTTGGAAAAATATGGTGACTTCTCAAAGTAAATGCAACAAGCAAATTCAGTAATTATAAGTCTCAAAGAAAAAGCACAAGAAAAATTA
>CANRAX010000027.1 GCA_947628635.1 uncultured Bacilli bacterium
ACGCGTTCGGTTTATTTTAGCGTCTTCATTGACGGTTTTTGTCGTGGACAAAATTTATGTTTTTATTTTCAACCTTTACCCTCCTAAAAATTATTATGTTAATTTTAATTGTTTTATTCATATTTTATCCCATTAATGATATCATTATATAAAGGAGCGAAAATAATGACTAAGAAAAGGAAAAAAATAAAATTAAAAAAAGCACCTTTTATAATTATTATCATTTTAGTTTTATCATTAGTGCTTATTATTTCTATATCAAACAAGAATTCTTCATCTAAAAATGAAATTACTGAAAATCAAAAAAATTCAAAAGTTAAAAAAAGTAACGAAAAACTAAAAGAACTAAACTATATTAATGAAAAATTAGATTATTTTAACAACGACTACATAGATCGTTATCTTACTTATAAAAAAGAAAATCCTAATTTACCAATAAAAAAAGTAATTATAAATGTTAATATTGGATTAGATTATCCCTACTATGAAAATTCACATGAAGCTGAATATTTAAATACTTCCTATTTACTTGTTAATAAATACAATTATTTACCCGAAAATTATATCCCTGATAACTTAGTTACTATTGATAGTATATATAGCAATGGAGAAAAAGTCATGGTTGACTATGCAAAAGACGCCTTTGAAAAATTAGCTAGTACCGCTAAAAATGAAGGTTATAATATTTATGCTATGTCTACCTACCGCAGTTATAATTATCAAGTTGGTCTTTATAACCGTTACGTTTCTGAAGATGGCAAGGAAAGTGCTGACACATATTCTGCTCGACCAGGCTATTCTGAACATCAAACTGGATTAACCGTTGATGTTTACAATAAAGAAAAATCTTACACTGACTTTGATAAAACTAAAGAATATACTTGGATGCAAGATAATGCTCATAAATTTGGTTTTATCTTAAGGTACCCAAAAGACAAAGTATCAGAAACTGGTTACACGTATGAATCCTGGCATTATCGATATGTTGGTGAGGAAATAGCAACTTATATACATGAACATAATATATCTTTTGAAGAATATTTTGTAAGATTTTTAGAAAATAAAAATAACCCTTAATGGGTTTTTTTACTTAAAAACATTTATATCTTTCATACTTTTTAATTATCATATTTTTTTTGAAAATATTTAAATAATTCATAAAACATAGTAAAAATTAACCAAACAACCAAAAGCAAATTACTGATTTGAACAATGGCTAAAATAACTTCATTTTTATACAAATCAACAACATTAATCAAATCTATTCCATCGTAACTAGCAAGAGCCATAAATGACATAAATAAAAAATACAATATACTAAAGAAAAAATAATTTACACCTTTTTTAAAAGAGGTCATTTTTTCACTAAAAACAGTTTTTAACATTACAATCGTTACAAATAAAATAATAAAAAAATAAACAACAGTAGATGGAAAATAAACATAATTCATAATTGCCTTAATAAAGGAATTAAAACTTACTCGTGCATAATCACTATAACTAATTATAATCCCTATCAAAAAGCCAATATATGTTCCAACAGCAACTATTTGAACAATTCTATTTTTTCTTTTCAAATTAAAAAGCAAAATAAAAAATAAAAGAAGGCTAACTATTAACATCTCAATAGATAAAAATGATGAAAAAATATACTTTAATATTACACCAATTTTTTCTATTAAAGATAAATCCATAGTATCACCTTCTAAACTAATTCTGCAATATAAACTGTTTGGCTTGTATCATCATTTTTTGTGCAAGTAATCAAAGTAAGTGTTGTTTTAGAATAATTTCTCACAATCGATACAACACCTTTTTTAGGAACGGTATAAATATTAACTATTTTATAATTATATCTTTGTTTATTGTATGTAACAGACGCTTCATCACCTATATTTAATCTATAAAGATAAGCGAAATAAGCGCCATATCCGTTTCCTGAATGGGACATTAATATTAGATTGCCATTTACAACATCAGGTAAAGCAGAACCTTTAACCATACAAACATTCCAATCTAAATTATTATATTTTGAATCAGAATTATAAAAACCTCTTTTTAATCCAATTTTTGGTATTTCTAAAACCCCTAAATACTTATCATAATCTATATAATATTGTTTTTCTCCTTGTTGTGGCTCTTCTGGTGTAAGATTTTCTACAATTGGTACTTCCCGAATAATTTCTTCATTAACATCAACATCCATCATTGCAATCTTCATTTCGGAAAAAACTTCGTTTTTTAGTTTTACCAGATAACGCCATGAGAAAGTTACAATTCCTACAAATATAAGTAAAGAGCCAAGTAATAATAAATGACTCTTTTTTATATTATTCTTTGACTTTTGCATTTTTGGCATTTGCGTATACGATACCTACTCCACACAACAATACTATTAGACCGATAAAGTACATCGTTTGAGCCATGCTAGATTTAGAAGCAGTATCAGGTGCAGGAGTAAGTTCAAAATCATATTCAGCAGGTCTACCATTAGTTACATTTTTTAAAGTAGTCAACTGTTGGAAATCGCCTTCATTTACTGCTGAAAATCTTCTAGCAGATAAAGTATCAAAATTACCCACAACATCTAATTTAATATCAACAGCTTCTTCAATAGAATCAACTGGAACTTTTATATAAAATTTTGTACCTGGTGCTAAGTTACTTAAATCCTCTATTGTATGAAATTGTTCATCAACAATTTCTGTATCATCTGGAATACCCTCAGGAAGAGTAATAGAAAAACTCTTAAGTTCAGCAATTGATTTATCACTAGTATTTTCTAAAACACTAAGTTTCTTTGAAAAGTAATATTTCTCATCTTGTGAAATAGTTACATCGCCATCTTCAACAACACTAACACCATAAGCACTTTCATATGGAACATTATGCAACTCCATCGCTTTATCGTATACTTGATGAGCTGTCATATTTGTACCTTTTATTTTGTAATAATCAACTAAATATTTACTTTCATCATTTGTATATCCAACCTTGTCAGAATTCATTTCATTAATATTTTGTCCATACTTAATAAAAGCTGACTGAAAAACATTTTGTTTATCAGTTTCACTTAAAGCACTTGTAGGATCAAGTCCAGTTTCTTTTAAATATACCCAAATTAAAGCCTGAGATATCCACATTTCAACTTTATGATCAGCATTATCACCCTCAATTGCTTCGATAGGTTCCATCTCTACTTCTGGATAAAGATTAGCCATTAAATAAATCAAACCAACATCTGTTATAGAAGAATCATCAGCATTTAGTTCATATTTAGTGTCCACTGTATCCTTTTGTCTTTCCAAACAATAAATAGGGAAAGTCTTTTTACCAGCTTGACAACCATTAGCATCTCCTTCGCAAGAAATCTCTGCAAAATGCATCATAATAGGAAAACTTTTATTTGATAAAAGTTTATTAGCCACTTCAGTTTCCGTTTTAACATCAAAATTATCAGGAAGTTGATTTTCTTGAACTGTCTTCGTTGCAAAAGTTATTTGGTTAAAACCAACTGCTACCAATGATACAACTGCTAAAATAGCAACAAAGAAAGCAAGTATAGACACTCCATCAATTTTCTTTTTTCTGTTATGATTATTGTTCTCCATATAAATTTTTTCCATCAAAACACCACCATATCCTTATGAAAATATTATAACATAAATTAAGTTTTTTTAAAGTCTTTTTTTCTGAATATCAAAAATATCGACGCTTTTTGGCAATTTTACTTTTGACTTTACATATATTGTCGCCAAAGCATCACCTCTTTTTACCTTTTCGCCAACTAAATAATGTAGTTTTATACCTACACTATGATCAATTTTTTGATCTTTAGAACTTCTTCCTGCTCCTAATAACACAGATAACTTTCCTAATTCTAAAGCATCTATATTATTTATTATTCCCGATTTGTGAGCAATTATATACATTTCTTTTTTACTAACTTTAATTTTATTTAAATTACCTCCTTGTGCTTTTACAAGTTCCAAAAACTTTTGATAAGCATATCCTTTATTAACAGCTTCCTTTACCAATAAAAGAGCTTCATCCTTAGAAATGCCTTTACTCATACTAACCATTTCAGAAGACAAATCATAACATAAATCTACTAAAAAATTATTATCTTCCCGTCCTTGTAAAATATCAATGGCTTCTAAAACTTCTAAGCTATTACCAATACAAAAACCTAAAGGTATATTCATATCACTTATTTTAGTTCTAACTTCTCTATTATAAATTTTTCCAATTTTTATCATCAACTCAGAAAGTTTTTGTGCTTCTTCAACTGTACTTATCAAAGCACCTTTCCCAATCTTTATATCAATTAATATTTTGTCAGCTCCACTTGCAATCTTTTTACTCATTATACTAGATGCAATTAACGGTATAGAACAAACGGTTCCAGTAACATCTCTTAAAGCATAAATAGCTTTATCCATTGGTGCTAAATCTTTTGTTTGTCCCGTTATAACCAAACCAATCTTTTTGACTTGCTCATATATTTCTTCATCAGACAAATCAGTCCTAAAACCTTCTATGGACTCTAATTTATCAATTGTACCACCCGTATAACCAAGACCTCTTCCACTCATTTTAATAACTGGACATCCACATGAAGCAACTATTGGCGCAATTATTAAAGTAACCTTATCACCTATTCCGCCCGTAGAATGTTTATCAACTAAAATTCCTAATTCATCAAAATCTAATATATCTCCACTATCAATAAATATTTTAGTAAGAGCAAAAATTTCTTCATCACTCATACCATTTATACAAATAGCCATCAATAAAGAAGCCATCTGATAATCAGCAACTTTACCATCTAAGTAACCATTAAAAAATATTTCTAATTCCTTATAACTTAATTCTTCTTTTAAACGTTTTTTATTTATAATATCTACTATCATAATATTCTCCTAAATATATTTGACTCTCTTTTCTCAAAGCCATATTTTTCATACAAATGATGGGCAACAATTCTTTGATATCCTGAAGTAAGCTCTATATATTTAACCTTCTTATTTTTAGCCAGTTCCAGAATAAATTCCATTATCCTTTTACCTACACCTCTATTTTGAAAATTCTTATCAACACAAATATATTCTAAATAAAAATATTTTACGTTTTTTATTATATCTAAAAGCTCCCTAACAATAAAGTATCCCACTACCTTGTCTTCGACAACAGCAACAAATTCTAAAACTCTCTCATCTTTACAAAACTCATCTTTTTCAACTTGAAAGTTTTCTTTTAATATATTAAAAACTTTTCCATAATCATCATCTTGATATCTTCTAATTTCTATATTCATAAAATATTCTTTCCTTTCATTTTAAAAATATATATAATGCTGAAATTTATTTGAAAGAAACAACTATCTATTCTTATGCCAATTGTAACAGATTTTACTTCTTTTTTCAAATTTTATATCATAGTTCATTTTATAAATTAGTTCAAAAAAATACAACTGACAAAACGTCAGCTGTAAACTATTCTTCATCTTCTTCAATTTCTTTTTCTTCTTTACCTTTGTTGGATAAAAAAGTAATTTTTTCGGCAATTATTTCAGTTACAAATTCATTTTTATCTTCTTTTTCAATTTTTCGCGACTGTACTCGGCCTTTTACCCCAACAATATCTCCCTTACCACAATATTGAGCCGTATTAGTAGCAATTGAGTCAAATGCCACACAATCTACAAAATCCGTATCATAATTACCTTCAGCATTTTTAAAACTCCTTGGAATTGCCAAGCCTATCGTCGCAACACTAACACCTTTTTCCGACTTATTAATAGTAATATCTCTCGTAAGTCTTCCAACCAAAATTACCTGATTTAGCATATCTCACCTCCTTTCGTATGCTTATAATATCTAAGTTTTTTTTCAAGTGCAAACAGTCAATTTTAAAAAATAAGAACTAAAAACAAACTAAAAAATGAAATTTCCCCTAACGAAAATTCCATTTTCCTAAATAAACATAATCAAATTAACAAATTTCCTAAAATTTAAAAAAATTACAAATTATTTTTTATAAGTTGATTTAATTCAACTGCATACTCCATAGGAAGTTCTTCTCTAAACTTATCTAAAAAGCCTAGTACAATTAATTCCGTAGCTCTTTCTTTAGAAATACCTCTACTCATCATATAAAACAAATTATCTTCACTTATTTTAGCAACCGTAGCTTCATGTTCTATACTACTGCTCAAATTAAAACATGAATTAACTGGAATAGTATCACTCCTTGATAAATCGTCTAAAATCAATGTATCACATTTAACATTACTAACACTATTTGTAGCCTTAGTATTAATCAAAACTTTACCTCTATAAGTAGCTTTACCTCCATTACGGGCAATACTCTTTGAAATTATATTACTTTTTGTATTTTTACCCAAGTGAATCATCCTAGCACCACTATCTTGTTCTTGCGAAGATGAAGCAACACTTATTGTTATACAAGTGCCACTAGCATTGTCTCCTTTTAAAACACAACAAGGATATTTCATCGTAACCTTACTTCCAATATTTCCATCAATCCATTCCATTGTTCCATTTTCTTCTACTAAAGCCCTTTTGGTAACTAAATTATACACATTTACAGCCCAATTTTGTATTGTTGAATAACGACATTTACTATTTTTGCCAACATAAATTTCTACCACTGCCGCATGTAATGATGACTCACTATAAGTTGGTGCCGTACAGCCTTCTATATAATGTAAACTACTATTATCATCAACAATAATTAGTGTTCTTTCAAATTGACCCATATTTTTACTATTTATACGGAAATAACTTTGCAAAGGTCTATCTAAAGTCGTATTAGGCGGTACATAAATAAAACTACCTCCGCTAAATACACACCCATTCAAAGCAGCAAATTTATTTTCACCATTGCCAACAATTTTACCAAAGTATTTCTTAACAATTTCTGGATACTTTTTCATAGCCACTTCAATTGAAGTGAAAATAACCTTCTTTTCTTCCAACTCTTTAAGCATACTATGATATATTACTTCACTCTCATACTGCACACCCATACCACCAAGATGTTCTTCACTTTCTAAAACACCTAAAGAGTCTAGTTCATCAACAACTGGTTTTAAAACCTTATTCCAATCATTTTCAATTGCTTTATCTCTTTCATTTGCTTTGTAATAGATAATATCATCAAAATTAAGTGAAATTTCCGGACCAAAAGTAGGCATAGAAAGTTTTTTAAATTTTTCATAACTATCTTTGCGATAAGAACTTACCCATAAATCTTCTTCTTTTATTTTGGATATTTTATTTATATTTTCTTCACTTAATCCTTTAATTTCCATAATTTCACCAGCTTATTTTTATTTTACATTTTCTTTTGCATAACTTTTTCTTTATCTAATCGTTTTTCTTCTCTTGTATCATTTATAATTACTTTAAGCATTTCCAAAGGTCTTTGAAATTGTTTTAACTTACTTATTGCATATTCTTTTCTTTGTCTTATAAAATATTTAGATTGTAAAGCATAATTTTTTAATTCATCTGCTGAAATAACATCTTTTTCCAAGATTTCTTTAAAATTAACATTTTCTAATAGTACACATGAACTTCCATCAACAGCTTTAAAGTTATTAACTTGAAAAACTTTGGTACCATAAGAAACTCCATCTAAAGTAGTATTACTATATGGAAGCCTCTTAAATACAGCAAAATTTTCAGTATCTTCTTCAGAAAATAAATCTAAATATTTATCTTTGTCTTTTACAAGTAAAACAAATTCTGAATCATTCTTATATTCAAGCCCTTTTCCAATAAATTTTCTAATTGCTCCAAGTCTTATATCTTTTGTTTTAATTAAATCTTTCATTTTGTAACCTCCCCCAACATTTTTTCAATTGCAACACTTGGCAATAATGCACAATTTTTTCTATTAGGTTGCAACTGATCATAAACATTTAATTCCCCCAATAATTCTTTGTCATAATCTTCTTCATTAATCATTTTTTTATAATTATTTAAAATTTTTTCTACTTCATCAACATCTTTTCCAAGTAAATTTCTGATTAGTATTGAGCTAGCTGAAGTACTAATAGCACAAGCCTCTCCATCAAAATGAATATCTATAACCTTGCCATCTTCAATCTTCATCATAAAATCTAAATTATCTATACAACTATCATTATTACTATTAATTTTTAAATAATCATCATCTTTAACTAAACCTTTATTTAAAGGATTTTGATAATTATCTAAAATTATTTCTCTACGTAAATTGCTATCCATAAAATCACCTAAATTACTACTCTAAATATATCTTCACTTCTTTTTAAAGCATCTACAAGTTTCAAAACATCTTCTTCATTATTATATAGATACATACTTACTCTAACAGTGTTTTTAATTTTCATTTCGTCTTTTAATATTTTAGCACAATGATTACCAGCTCTAACATAAATATTATAATTATTTAAATACACTGAACTATCTTGTGCAAAAACACCATCAATATTAAATGCTAGTATTCCACTATTAGAATTTGTATTATATAAAATTATATTTGGAATTTTCTTAAGTTCACTAACTAAGAGTTTTTTTAGTTTTATCTCATGAGCATGAATATTATCCATTCCAATCCCTTGTAAATATTTAACAGCCTCACCCAAACCGATTACTTCAGCAATAGGTGGCGTACCAGCTTCAAACTTACTAGGTCCAACTTTTAATTCATAAGTACCATCAGCTTCAAAAGTTTGGTTCATGCCTCCACCATAACATAAGGGCTCCATCTCATCCATAAGTTCTCTTTTCACTATCAAAACGCCAACACCTGTTGGGCCACACATTTTATGGCCTGAAAAACTTAAAAAATCCATATTACTTTCAGTAAAATCTACTTTCATATGTGGAACACTTTGAGCACCATCAACATTAAATAAGATACCTCTTTCTTGACACAACTTTCCAATTGCCTTAACGTCTCTTACATCTCCAATAACATTAGTAACTTGAGCAATAGAAATTACTTTTGTTTTTTCTGTAATAGCCTTTTCTAAATTATCAATTGTAAGTTCCATATTTTCATCAAGTTCTGCATATTTAACTGTAATGCCTAACTCTTTACTAATTTTTAACCAAGGAAGAACATTAGAAGCATGCTCTGCTTTAGTTATAATAACTTCATCACCTTTTTTTAAATGTTTTTTCATATAACCAAAAACAACCATATTTAAAGACATCGTTGAGCCACTAGTAAAAATGACCTCATCTTCCCTACAATTAACAAATTCACTAATTATCTTCCGTACCCCATCATATGCCTTATTAGTTTTAATTGCCGCATCATAATCTCCTCTATGTATATTAGAAGTATAATTTTGCAAATATTCAACCATCTTATCAACAACAATTTTAGGCTTTAAAGTAGTTGCTCCATTATCAAAAAAAACAATATCTTCATTTAACATAGGAAAATCTTCTCTATTCAAAATTATCACCTCCTAAATTTTTTCAATTTCTAAAACAAAGTCTTTTATCTTATCGTACTCAATACTATCACTATTAATTAAAAAGCCATTTAATAATAATTTGTAACAAACCTTTTCTGGAATACCTCTACTTTCCAAATAAAAAATATCTTCATCCTTAAATTTACCTATATAAGCTGAATGACTACTATCAACATCATAATTATCAATTAAAAGATTTGGACATATGGTACTTTTGCCATCACTTATATTAATAATTTGATTATCTTGATTACAAATACATTTAGCACTATTTTTTAATACAGAGCCCTCTACTTTAAAAGAAAGCTCATTATCTTTGACATTTACCCCATGATTAAAGAGTTCACTATGAGTATTACTTTTATTATGATTAACTTTAATAGTAAAAATATTATCATCATAATTTATATCATTATAATAATAATATAAACTAATATCTTCTTTATCTAAATCAATTAAGACATTAGAACCACTATTAATACTAAAATGATAAATAATCGTATCTTCTTCTATTTTATAGTTATAATCTTTTTTAGTATTATTATCTATTACATATAATATTTTACTCATTTTCTTCATTTCCCATCATAACATTAACCCCATTATAGCCTTCTTTTTCTATTTCAAAAGCTAATTCTATTCCACCAGTTTTTTGTATTTTTTTCTCTTTTAATATATGAACATACTGTGGTCTAATATATTCTAATATTCTTGGATAATGAGTAATAATTAAAAGGGCTGTATCGGGATATTCCTCTAAATAATCGTTAATATTTTTACAAGCAATCCTTAAACTGTCAACATCTAAACCCGAGTCTAACTCATCTAATATGATGAATTTAGGTTTTAACATTTTTAATTGTAAAATCTCATTTTTCTTTTTTTCTCCTCCACTAAAGCCTAAATTTAATGAACGATGTAACATATTATTATTCAATTTGACTTCATCCATAGCTTTTTCCATATCTTTAATAAATGTATAAAGATTAACTTTAGTACCACTAACTTCTCCAATAGCCGTTCTTAAAAATTCACTATTAGATACACCTTCAATAACAGTAGGATCTTGCATACAAAGAAAGATACCTTTTTTAGCTCTTTTTGAAACAGATAAATTTAAAATACTTTCGCCATCAAGCAATATATCTCCACCAGTTACTTCATATTTGTAGTGCCCCATAATCACTTTAGATAAAGTACTTTTTCCTGTACCATTAGGCCCCATTATAACGTGAATTTCACCTTTTTTTATAGTTAGAGAAAAATCTTCTAAAATATTATCTTCGGTTTCCTTTACTTTACAATATAAATTTTTAATTTCTAGCATAAAAACATCTCCGTTTTTTTATCAAAAATAAAATCACTCTTATTTTAACACAAAATACTTTATTTAACAAAAAAAAATAAAGACAAAAAAAGACACTGACAAAAATCAGTATCTTAAGAAGCTCTATGATAAGACATATCATCTTCATCAAGTAATGAATTAGCATCTTGTATTAATTTAAGAAGTTCTTCTTTACTAGTAGCACTAGGTTTTAATGATTTTATCTCTTCTTCTTGTTTTTTTATTTTCTTATTTTGATCTTGAACTCTTTCATCTAATTCACGATTTTTATTTTCTAATTTTGAAACTATCGTCTCATAATTTCTAACTTTACCATTTAAATATTTAATTTCATCTTCTAATGATTTATTTTTCTTAGTAATATCATTACCATTACGACGTAAGCGAGTAATTAATTTCTCATAATCAAGAATTTTACTACTTTGTTTTTTATTTAAATCAATTAAGTTAGCCATTGACTTTGTAACATCATCTATAAAATTCATATTATCTGAAATTTTATCATCATAATCATCAATTTCATCATGCTTATCAATTTCATAATCCATATCTATTTTATCAAGTCTTAGTAAAGAATCTTTAAATAAATCATCATCTAATAAACTATCATTATAATCTTCTTTTTCATCTTCCATCGCTAAATCTTTTTTCTCTTCCTCATTAACTTCATCTGCGAAAGTTATATGTAAATCTCTATCCTCATTGATTGACTCATCATTTTTATCATCTTCAATATCTGCAAGTTCTTCTCCAACTACTTTAGCTACTTCTGAAGCATCAACCAACTTACCATTAAAAGTATCATCTTTTTCTGGATTATCTTCAGAAATTTTATCTAGAAGATTTTCCTCTTCTTTATTAGATTGTTCTTCAATTGGAACATCTACTTCTTTTTTATCATCAGACTCGTCAACAACTGGAATAACTATCTCATCTTCTGGAACAATTGGTATTTTATCTTCTAATGAAGAATTCAAATTATCTTTGGAAACTTGTTCTTCCTTATCATCATTTTTAGAAACTGGTTCTACTGGAATAGGTTCTTCCTTTGGAGTAACAGGAACTGGTTCCACTGGAACTGGACCTTCTTTTGGAGCAACAGAAACTGGCTCTACTGGAACTGGACCTTCTTTTGAAGCAACAGGAACTGGCTCTACTGGAACTGGAACTTCTTTCGGAGCAACAGAAACTGCTTCTACTGGAGCTAGACCTTCTTTTGGAACAATAGGAACTGATGGTACCGGTCCTGTTCTAACCGCAACATGTTTTCCAACAACTGGAACCGTACCAACTGAAGAATCATTAACAATAGGTGGTACTGATTTACCAGCCATAGTAGAACTACCTTCCTCCATTTTTTCATTTATAGCATTTTCAATCTTTTTTCTATTTTCCACAGCAACTTCTTCTACTTTGATTTTATCCTTATCAGCATTTTCAATTGCAACTTTTTCAGGGAATAATGAATATTCAACAATTTCTGAATCAACTGTATTCTTACTGAAATATATTTTTTTAGAATTCATACCTACAAAACTAAAATATTCATTATTAATTAAATTTTTTCCATCATAATCAAAAATAGAAGCCTCTGAAAACTGATCATTAAAAACAAAACGCCCTTCATTCTCCATTTTTAACATCAATCTATCTTTTATAGTAGCTGGTGTTGTAACTAATTTTGTCGCAGCATCAGGAATATTTTTTAATCCTATACTTTCTAAAACATTTTTAGAAGTTGGAACAGCTTTTTCAACCAGCAAAACATTATTACCAAGATTTTTAACCATTTTATTTTCTAATGGAATAACTACTTTACCATCACGAGTAATAACCCCTGCATGAGAGGCTTTAACAGTTGGATCAATTGCTTCTACCAATGCAGTCGTCGCAATTATATTACCATTAGGAAGTGGCTTATCATCAAGAAAATAATACTGTTTGCCATCTTCTGTAATTCCATAATTACAAATCAAATCCGTCCTATCTTTATATTTAACTACTCCTTGTTGTATCTGCATAACTAACCACCTACTATTCTTTTACTATAATTCATACTATATGATACCATATCTGAACAAACAAAACAACTATTTTTAAAAATATTTTTCCAACATGTGAATTCTCAAAGTAAAAGCCCTTTTTTAAATTAATGGGTTTTTAGTTTGAGAATAGTCA
>CANRAX010000028.1 GCA_947628635.1 uncultured Bacilli bacterium
GAAGATTATTTATTGTTGTAGCTGTTCCTGTAAAACTGTGAGTATGCCCATCACTTGCTGTACCCTTTCCAGCTGCTCCTGTTGAAGTTGAGGTTGTTGAAATTGAATGATTGTGACCATTTCCTCCGCCTTCTGAAGAAATTTTATGACTATGATTTGAAGAATTCCAAATTATGTTTAAAGGTCCATTATAAGTAAGTGCACTTGTCCTTGCTATAAAACTGCCATTACCATTAGCTGAGTTTCCAAATTGTGTACTTATACTTACAGCACTTATTCCTGTTGAACCACCATGATCATGACTAGGTATTTCATCAATTGTTAAAGTATGTGAACCAGTGGTACTATTTGCCTTATCATAACTATGACTGTGACTTGGTATTTGACTTATTGTTAAGCCTGTACTTCCTATTGAGCCACTTGGTGTATAAGAAACACTTTTGGCTCCACCCGTTTTTCCAACTGTATTAAATTCTGTTTGATTACTATCTATTCCAACTAAAGTTTGACCTTTTCCATAAGCTTCCCATGTTCCTCCTAAAAATGAAGATGGGTTTGTACTTGCGGTTGAAGTATAAATTGTTCCTACGGGATATATTTTATTTAAAAAATTAGTTAATTCATTACTAAACTTTGTACACGTTCCATCTATCGCGGTTTGGACATTATTTACGGCTAAACCTGAACTAGTTTTGTCAAAATAAACATCTTCACTTTTTACTAGAGTTTGCGCTACGACATAGGAAGTTGAAGCTGATAAAATCATTCCAATAATTAATGAGATTATATTTATATTAAATTTCTTTTGCAATTTCTTTCTGGACATAGCATATTTCCTCCATTTGGTAACAATTATCATTATTATTTGAGTATCATCTATACTCAAATAAATTATATTAAATTGTTCGAGTATAGTCAATACTCAATTTTACTTTTTTTTGAGTATTGCTGGTAATCTTATAAATAGGTGATAAGATGAAAATAAAGGCAAATAACTATCAAGCTAAAGAAGTGGTACGAATAATTAGAGAATGGACTGAATTAACTCAAAAAGAATTTGGAAAAACTATTTCTAGAAGTAGAGATAGTATTAATAATATAGAAAATGGTAGAAATAGAATGTTTTTAAATGATTTTATCGATATGTGTAAAAAACATAATATTGATATTATTATAGAAAAAAAATAAAGCTCGAAAAATCGAGCTTTATCTTTTTTCTATAAAATTGATTTATTAATTATTCCGAAAGAATATATTGCAGTAAAGATAAGAACTAGTATAACTATTAGAATGAAATAGCAAAAGTAAGAACGAGCAAAATTTCTTAAATTCTTATTTTTAGTACCTCCAAAAGAAAATACTAAAAGGATAATAAAACCTATTAATGGAATGGCAAACAATATTTGATATCCAAAATAACCCCACATGCTTATTGGTCTATATTCTTCGGGAATGTTTTTTAAATCTTCTTTTTCCATAACTTACTCCTTTTTATGATAAGTCTATCATATATTTAAAAATTTTTTAAAGATTTTTTGCTTTTTTCTTGTCAAGTAATCTGATATAATTAATTTAGTATAGGAGGTAAATTATATGATTGGTATTATTACTGGTGTTTGTGTATTCATTCTAATTATAACAATTTTAATTATTATATATCATAATAAATATCAATTTTGCTTTATTAAAATTGATAAAGCTGAAGAAGATATAGAAATTTATTTAGAAAAAAAGAAGGAGTTGTTAGAAAGAACTATTCCTATTATTAATAAAGAATTGAAGAAAAAAGATTTTTTAGAAGAAGTTCCTTTATTAATTGAAAAAGGCCTTAATCATTTTGAACTTCATAATTCTTTAAAAACTGCTTATAATGAACTTTTTAAAACTATTGATGATAATGAAAAACTATTAAAAAGTGACACTTTAGTAAAAATTATAGATGAACTTAATAATAATGAAGAAGATATCATAGGAGCAATAAAGTTTTACAATGATACTGTTGTGGAATTAAATAAATTAGTTTCTTCTTTTCCATCTAACTTAGTAGCATTTTGTTGCAGATATAAGAAAAAAGAATTTTATAATAATGAAAAAAGAGAAATTTTTGAGATATTAAATGAAAGATAGGATGAGTATGGATATTATAAAATCTTTAAAAGAAAAGGCTTCTTTAGAAAGAAAAAAAATTATTTTACCAGAAATAACGGATGAAAGAGTTATAAAAGCTGCTAGTGAAATTTTAAAAGAAGATTTTTGTGATGTTATTTTAATTGGAAATAATGAAGAAATAAAAAAAGCTCAAAGTATTGCTGATATAAGTGGAGCTATTGTTTTTGATCCTGAAAATAAGGATTTTACAAGAAAATTAGCAAATGATTTAGTAACTTTAAGAAAAGATAAAGGAATGACAGACGAAAAGGCTTTGGATTTATTATTAAACGATTATATGTATTATGCTTGTATGTTAGTAAAAAAGGGCTTGGCAGACGGAATTGTTTCTGGTGCTTGTCATTCAACGGCTAATACTTTGAGACCAGCCTTGCAAATTATAAAAACTAAACAAGGATATGATTTAGTCTCAGCATTCTTTTTAATGAATGTTCCTAATTCAGAATATGGAGAAGAAGGGACTTTTATCTTCGCAGATTGTGGCCTAGTACAAAATCCTACTAGTTCTGAGTTAGCAAGTATTGCAGGATGTAGTGCTGATAGTTTTGAATTTTTAATAAAAAGACAAGCTAAAGTTGCTCTACTTTCATTTTCTACGAAAGGAAGTAGTGAACATGATGATGTTACAAAAGTTACCAATGCCGTTAATTTAGCTAACAAAAAATATCCTAATTATATAATTGATGGCGAATTGCAATTAGATGCCGCAATTGTTCCAGAAGTTGCTAAAAGAAAAGCTCCTAATAGCAAAATTGGTGGTCAAGCTAATGTTCTTATTTTTCCTAATTTAGACGCTGGAAATATTGGCTATAAATTAGTTGAACGTTTAGCTCGTGCTGAAGCATATGGACCAATTTGTCAAGGATTAGCTTTTCCGGTTAATGATTTGTCTAGAGGTTGTAATATCCAAGATATAGTAGGTGTTGTGGCAATTACGGCTGTTCAAGCACAAAGAAAGTAAATTAAAACTAGTATTTGCCTTTTAAGTACAAAATACTAGTTTTTTTATTCAATTGACCAATTTATTTCTTTTATACCGTGCGATTTTAAAAAATTATTTGTTTTAGAAAATGGTTTACTTCCAAAAAAACCATTGTGAGCTGAGAAAGGCGAAGGATGGGCAGATTCTATAACGTAATGAATGGGATTGGTAATTAACTGTTTTTTTGCTCTAGCATAGCTTCCCCAAAGTATAAAGACAACTGGTGTTGTTTTTTTATTGATAATTTTAATTATTTCATCAGTAAAAATTTCCCATCCATGCCCTTTATGAGAAGTTGGTGTATGGGCTTCAACAGTTAAAACGGCATTTAAAAGGAGAACACCTTCTTTTGTCCACGGTTTTAAAGAATTTTTCTTGGGAAAAGGTATACCTAAATCACTTTCTAACTCTTTAAAAATATTTTGTAAAGAAGGAGGTTTTAAAACTTCATTACTTACAGAAAACGATAACCCTTCTGCTTGATTAGGTCCATGGTAAGGATCTTGTCCTAAAATAACAACTTTTACATTATTATAATCAGTATACCGAAAAGCATTAAATACTTCATTCTTTTTTGGATAAATAATTTTATTTTGATATTCCTTATTAATAAAATTTAAAAGCTCAGTAAAATATTGTTTTTTATATTCTTCTTTTAGTAAAGTATCCCATGTATTTCCTATCATTATAATTCCTCCTACTTATGGTAAGTTTCATTATTGATTATTTTATAAGCTCGATAAATTTGTTCTAAAAGTAAAACACGAAATAATTGATGAGGGAAAGTTAATTGAGAAAAAGATAAGTGAAACTTAGATAGCTCTTTAATCTCCAAACTTAAGCCATAGCTTCCGCCAATAATAAAAGTTAAGTTGCTATTTTCTATCATAATAGATTGAATTTTAGTGGCCAATGCGGGAGAAGTTAACTCTTTTCCTTCAATTTCTAAAGTAATGATGTAATCTTTTTCATTAAGGTGTTTTTTTATTCTTTCAGCCTCTATATGTAAAGACTTTTTTTCGTCAGCAAAGCCTTCATCTTTTACTTCAATTATTTGAACAGTTGTATATTTGCTTAATCTTTTTTGATACTCAGTTATGGCTTGTTGCAAATATTTTTCTTTTATAGAGCCTACGGTAATTATTTTTATCATATAAATTCATTCCTCCTTAATTTTTGAAATGAATTAAATTTGGTTTTTATACTTCAATTAATGGGCTTTCTTCTCTTTGATGGGCTACTAAAACATTTATATCTTTGCTGATATGTTCTTCTTCTAAAGCTTGAAGAGCTAATTCTTCAGTATTATTTTGTTCACTTAAATGGGCTAAAATAATATATTTAGTGTTATCTCCTACTAAATTTTTTAAATATTTTGCAGTAGTTCTGTTAGATAAATGACCGTGGTCACTAATAACTCTTTCTTTTAAAAAGCGAGGATATGGACCATCCATTAACATAGTCTCATCATGATTGCTTTCAATAATATAAGCGTCTTTTTTTAACATTTTTTGAAGAAGCTTACGATTGATGTAACCAGTATCGGTTATATAGGCAATACTTCTATTTTGATAAGAAATAATGTAACCTACTGAATAAGGAGCGTCATGAGAAGTATGAAGTAATTCAATTTCCACATCATTTATCTTAAATATATTATCAATGAATTGGCAACGATCTTGAGGAACTTTATCTTTAAGGCCATCATACATTTCCTTAGGTATTAAAACAGGTAGATCTGTATATTTAATTAAAGCTGATAAGCCTTTGACATGGTCGGCATGATTATGTGTAATTAAAATTCCTGTAAAAGAGGAAAAGGTAAGAGATAATTCTTCAATGCTTCTTTTTAATGTTAGGTAAGATATACCCATATCTATTATAAAGTTGGTTTTATCACATAATATTAAAGCACAATTACCTTTAGAACCACTGGCTAAAACTTTGATTTTCATTTTAATAGAAATTCATAGCGTTTTGCGCTCTTCCTCCACGATAAGGATAACCATACCATATTGCAAAGTGAACATGAATACCTGTTGCCATACCGGTCATACCCATTCCACCTATTACTTGACCTTTAACGACGTTATCACCGGCACTTACTTTACGACAGCCTGGACACATATGTGCATACATTGTGTAATAACCGTTGTGATGATCAATAATAATATATTCTCCATTGTCACCATAACCGCCTGGATAACCACCTGTTTTTTTGGCAGAAACTACAACTGTACCAGCTTGAGCAGCAAAAATATTTGAACCATAACCACATCCAGCAATATCGGTTCCATCATGAAGTGATCCCCAACGATAACCAAATGGACTAGTAATATTAGAGCATGTAGCTGGCCAGCCCCATTGACCTTTTGTTGCGACTGGAACACCATAACCACTTGTATAAGTAGTTGTTTTAGTTCCTTTTTTAATTATTTCATTAACTGGTTCTTTTAAAGTTTCCGTAGAAGTATTTTGTAAACTTATTATTTCACCATTTTTTTTCATAACTCTTTGAGTTACTTTTTCTTCTCCTTTTATACCAGTTTGAATTACTTCAGAATAATCAGTATATTTACTATCATCATATTGTGTTTCAGTAGTAAAATTCTTTTCTTGACGTAAGACAACATAATCGTCTTCAATAACATTAAATTGAGGTTTAATAATTCCTAAAGTAACTTCTTGACCAGGAGATAACAAACTATTTTCATCAGTAAAGTTAGTATTCGCTATTAAAAATTCTTCAGTAGAAAGTTTGTTCTCAAAGGCAACTTTAGGAATAGTATCACCTTTTTTTACAACATAAGTAGCTTGTTTTTCAGTAGTACCAAATAATAAATATTTTGTTAAATCTTCTTCATTTTGATAAATAGTCTTATCAACTGGAATTTTTTGTTTTTTGATTGTTATTTTGTTTTCAATATAAATGTTTTTAATAATACTGCCTGTATCTTCTATCTCTTCTTGTGTACCTTCAGCATACGCATTATAATCACTTTCAGGAATAAAAGATTTGACTGTTTTTTGAATAGCTTCTTCAAACATTTTTTTATCTAGACAATATATTATTTTTGTTGTTCCTTTAATAGTTTTACCATTACTATCTTTAGTATCAATTCCTTTTATTTTGATCATATAGCCACTAATTGTAAAAGGAGATATATCTTTTATTTCGCTATAAATCTTTTCAACACTTTTTATATTATTAGAGAAAGTGATTTCTTTAACGATGTCTAAATCTTCTGGTAAATAAACTTTACTAACATCGTATTTATCTTTTATTTCTTGTTGCTTTTTATCAATATAATCTTCAAGACGTTTTTTAGAAGTTATTAGACCTAAGGATTTTCCTTTTAAATAAACATGATAAACGGTTTGAGGTTTGTTAGATATACTTTTGTATCCTACTTGTGTAAATAGAGTTATTATAAGTAAGAAAATTGTTAGTATTTTTATTCTTTTCATTCTACATTTTCCTCCGTATTTGTTCTATCTTTACGTAAATTTAAAAAAGTTGATGTATTTTTCTTAAATAGTAATTCAATAGTTGCGGTTGGACCATTACGATGTTTGCCTATTATTAATTCACTAATACTGTTATTATCTTCACTACGTGCTTCTTTATTGTAGTAATCATCTCGATAAAGAAAAGCGACTATATCAGCGTCTTGTTCTATTGAACCAGACTCACGTAAATCACTCATTAGGGGTCTTTTATCTTCTCTTGCTTCAACGCTACGAGATAATTGAGATAAGGCAATTACTGGAACATTTAATTCCATGGCTAATGTTTTTAAACTACGGGAAATATCTGAGACTTCTTGTTGACGATTGGCTCCATAGTTTTTTCCTCCAGAGATTAGCTGAAGGTAGTCAATAACAATAAGGCTTAAACCTTTTTCACTACTGGCTAAACGACGACATTTAGCTCTTATTTCGCCAATTGTTATACCTGGTGTATCATCAATGACCATATTAGTATTAGCTAAACGAGATGAGGCTTCATTTATTCTTTTCCAATCTGTATTTAAAAGTTTACCTGTTCTTAATTTAAAACCTTCAATTTGACCTAGTGATGAAAGAATACGCATTGCTAATTGTTCGGCACTCATTTCCAAATTAAATAAGGCAACGGATTTTTCTTGTTGCATAGCTACATGGGTTGCTAAATTAAGAGCAAAAGCTGTTTTACCCATCGCAGGACGGGCAGCAATAATTATAAATTCATTGGGATGAAGTCCGGTTGTTATTTTATCAAAATCATACCAGCCAGTAGCTAGACCTGTTATTTCTTCTTTACTTTCAGATAGCCTCTCTAAATCTGATTGGGTTTTTGCTAAAATATCTTTTATTGTTCGAAATTCGCTTGATTTGCGATTTTTGACAATATTTAAAATTTTCTTTTCAGAATTATCAAGTATTTCGTTAACAGTTTCATCAGAATTATAACCTTCCGAAGCTATTTCTGTTGCTGTTTCAATTAAATTTCTTAAAATAGCTGAGTCTTCAACACTTTTAATATAATATTCAATGTTAGTTGCGGTTGGAACAAAATTTAAAACTTCGGATAAGTATTCTACTCCTCCAACAGCATTAAGTTCATTTTTATTTTTTAAATAACTTGTTATTGTTGTTAAATCGATTGGTGTTTTTTCTTCCATTAAGGAAATCATAGCAGAAAATATTTTACCATTTTTTTCATTATAAAATGACTCTGGTGTTAAATTTTCAATAGCTTTTTGAAGCGCATATTGAGAAAGAAAGCAAGCTCCTAATACGGATTGTTCAGCTTCAAAATTATTTGGTAAACTTCTTGTTGGCATACTACCACTTCCTTTGTTTTATTTTATTAAATGAACTTTTATCTCGGCAATTACATTGGGATATAAATTTATTTTTACTTTATGAAAACCTAAAGTAGAAATTGCCGAGGTTATTTCAATAGCACTTTTTTCTATTTTAAAACCTAATTCTGATAATTTGTCTTTGATTTGTTTAATACTAATACTTCCAAAAACTTTATCCCCGGCACCGGTTTTTACTTTAAATTCAAGCGTTATTTTATCTAATTTAGCTTTTTCTTCTAGAGCTTGTTTTTTGTTATTTTCATCTTCTAACGCTTTCTTTTCTTGTTCATGAGAAAGTTTATTTAAGGCTTCTTTGGTTTTTTTTGTGGCATAGCCATTTTTTATAAGAAAGTTTTCAGCATAACCATCTTTTACATTTTTTATTTCACCTTTTTTACCTTGATTTTTTAAATCTTTTAGAAAGATTACTTCCATATCTATTCACCTTCTTCTTTTAGATATTTCTTTAAATCTTGCTCTACTTTACTTATTGTTGTTTTTTCAAACTTGGCAGCGCCATTATAATTATCGCCACCACCACCTAATTTTTCTAAAATTTTACTAATATCAAAATTTCCTAAACTTCTAGCACTTATGCCAACAGTTTCTTTACCTATTTTACCAATTACAAATGAGGCTTCAATGTTATTAAAGAATAGGAGTGTATCAGCAATCTTAGCTAAATCTTCTCGCCTATAAATAGTATAAGGTGTTGCTTTTGTAAAAGCTATTTTACCATTGATTGTTTCAATACCAGCAAGTAATTTTTGTCTTTCAGTATATTCTGCTATATCTTGTTTTAAAAGATATTGAACTTTCTTAGCGCTTCCTCCTAAACTTGATAGATAGTAAGCAGAATAATAAGTTTCTGGCTTTGTTTTTAAAGTAAAGTTGTTAGTATCTAAGACTATTCCTGCTAAAAGAATAGTGGCATAATAAGATTCGATTTCAACATCATAATATTCAATTAATTGAGTTATCATTTCACAAACACTGGAAGCCTCTGTATCACAAATTAATAAGGTATCTTTTATAGTGTTTTTACCTGTTTCATGATGATCAAGAATTATTTTGTTTTCTATTTTCTTTAAAACTTGTTTATTTTGAACTAAATCTTCTTTGTTTGTGTCCATTATAATAAGCAAATTTTTTTTACTTCTCGGATATAAGTATTTTTCTAGGTCTTCGCTCTTAATGATATCTATACAGCCTTCCAATTCTCTTAGGACTTTTTCAACTCCTAATTCGTGAACTTTGTCATCTATTATTAAAAAACATTTTTTTCTTTTACGTTTAAGTATCATATACATACCAATAGAACTACCTAAAGCGTCTAAATCCAAGTCTTTATGTGCCATTAAAAAAATGGTTTTTGCAGATCGTATCTTTTTATTTAGTTTTTTACGTTCATCAATTATCCCCATTTAGTCCTCCTTTAAAGTACATTATTATTATATAATAAATAATGGTTTTTGTCTAATAAAAGAGAGTGTGCAATAATGTAATAAATGATTGATTTTTATTAACTTAAAATAAAGAAATTTTACCAATAAATTAGAATGAAATACTAAGGCTTGGATTAATTAATAAAAAATTGTTGATAAAGAATATAATATTCATTTTTGAAATATAAGCATAAATAAAAACTATCTAGAAGTAGATAGCTTAAATTATTATTTTGCGTATGGTAAAAGGGCAATTGCACGAGCTCTTTTAACTTGTTTTGAAATGTATCTTTGATGTAAGGCACAATTTCCAGTTATTCTTCTAGGAACAATTTTGCCTTTTTCATTTATATATCTTTTTAATGTTTCTGGATCTTTATAATCAACTGTTTTTCCAGCACACATCATACAAACTTTTTTCTTTCTACGATTAAATTCTGCCATTTTGTTTCCTCCTTATTAGAATGGTAATTCATCATCACTAATTTCAATACTGGCACCAAAATCGGCAAATGGATTACTGTCGATATCTGTTCCTTTAGTTTCTGGTGTTTCAGCAAAATCATAAGGTGTTGGTTCAGTATTATTAGATGATGAAGCATTATTATTAGAATTGTTTGAGGAATTTTTTGAGCCTAAAAATTCGACATTTTCAGCAACAACTTCAGTAACATATCTTTTTTGGCCATCGTTTCCATCATAACTTCTTGTTTGAATACGACCGTCAACTGCTACTTGACTTCCTTGAGATAGATAATTTTTAACGTTTTCAGCTTGTTTTCTCCAAACAACTATGTTAATAAAATCAGCTTCTCTTTCTCCTTGTTGATTTGAAAAATTTCTATTTACAGCAAGTGAAAATGTTGCTACTGGGATATTAGATCCTGTATATCTTAATTCTGGGTCTCTAGTTAATCTTCCTATTAAAAAAACTTTATTCATAAAATACCTCTTATTTTTCTTCTTCTTCAACTTTTACAACTAAGTGACGAAGTAAATTTTCATTAATTCTTGCAACACGATCAAATTCTTTAATAGCATTAGTTGGAGCTTCAACTACATATAAATAGTAGTAGCCAGTTTGAAATTTATTAATTTCATAAGCTAATTCTCTTTGACCAAGTGCTTTTTCTTCAGTAATAGTAGCGCCTTCATCAGCTAAAACTTTTTTCATATCTTCAGCAATTTTTTTGATTTGAGCTTCTTCCATATCAGGTTTAATGATAAAAGTTATTTCATATTTACTCATTCTTGCACCTCCTTTTGGACATATGGCTATCAATGATAGCAAGGAGTATTAAAATACTCGATAGTATTATAGCAAACAAATATTATTTTGTAAAGAAAAACAAAAACCCAGAAAAAATCTGAGTTCTTTAGCTATATAGCTGTCGGATAGGCTTATAAGTTCATCACTCTCTAAATAGTTTCACTTTGCTATCCCCATTAATAGTATGGTTTTATTTTTCCCTGTTATACAGAATTTTTTATTTAATTTTAATTAATCAACTCTACTTGGAAACATTAAAGCGAAAATAACAAATATCGCCATCTTGCATTAAATAGTCTTTACCTTCTAAACGGGTTCGACCGGCTTCTTTTACTTTTATTTCACTACCATATTTTACTAAATCATCATAAGACATTACTTCAGCTCTAATAAAACCTTTTTCAAAATCAGTATGAATTATACCAGCACATTGCTTCGCATTCATCCCTTTTTTAAAAGTCCAAGCTCTTACTTCATCTTTACCTGTTGTAAAAAATGTTGCTAATCCTAAGGTGTCATATGTAGCTTTGATAAGCTTATCTAGACCGGAAGAAGACAAGCCTAATCCTTCTAGCATTTCGTTTTTATCTTCTTCTGTTAGTTCACTTAATTCTTCTTCAACTTTGGCACATAAACTTATGACACGAGCATTTTCTTTTTGAGCATATTCTTTTACTTGTTCAACAAAAGCATTATCTTCATTGCCTAAGTCAGCTTCTTTTATATTAGCTAAATATATAATAGGTTTTAATGTTAAGAAGCTGTATGATTTTAAAAGTTTTTGTTCTTCTTCTGTTAAGCCTATTTGACGAAGTGGTTTATTTTCTTCAAGAGCTTTTTTACATTTTTCTAAAACTTCTACTTCTAGCAAATCATCTTTGTTCTTAGTTGTACGAGCTTTTTTTGCTACTTTTTCTAGGCGATTATTGACTATATCTAAATCAGCTATTGTTAACTCTAAGTTTATTGTTTCGATATCTCTTATAGGATCAATATTTCCTTCTACATGAATTATTTTTCCATCATCAAAACATCTAACAACTTCAACGATAGCGTCAACTTCTCGAATATGTGATAAAAATTTATTACCTAGGCCTTCTCCTTTACTAGCACCTTTAACTAATCCAGCTATATCAGTAAATTCATAAGCTGTTGGGATAAAGCGATTAGGTTCATACATTTCTTTTAATTTATCCATTCGTTCATCTTTAACAGTTACTACTCCAACATTTGGCTCTATTGTTGCAAAAGGATAATTCTCTGCTAAAATTTTTTGGTTAGTTATGGCATTAAATAATGTTGATTTTCCGACATTAGGAAGTCCTACTATACCAGCTGTTAAACTCATAATATTACCTCTTTTCTATAATTTTTAGAATTATTTTAATTTAGGGTTCTCCTTTTTTTTCATATTATATATTTTTTTAATATTAAAAGCAAGAAAAGAAAAAATATGAATTAATCATACTTTTTACCTTAGATAAATTACCATCTAAATTGTCGGATAAACACCTGGTCC
>CANRAX010000029.1 GCA_947628635.1 uncultured Bacilli bacterium
AAATATCTATTGTAATATAATTATTTTTTATATTCCGCTCTTATTTTTAATAATTAAAATTAACATTTCTATATCCCTATTTACTATTAAAATTTAATATTTTAAATCATACTTAATTAAAGAAAAATTTTTTTATAAATTAAATTATATTTATAACTAAAACTAATTTTAGAGTTATGTTATCCTTATAAATATTTATATTTAAGATATATATCTATTCTAATACATATAATATACTCCCCCTACTTTCATATAATAAAAAGCAAAGTGCATTTTAAGAAATTTAGATTAAGAACTATCCATCTTTTAAATTAAAAATCGCTTAAAATGCATTTTAATTTTTTTCATTATTTTTTAAATATGAGCCAAACTATTAATAGGAGGTAATTTATGTATAATAATGATAAAATTATGTGTGATGTAGATAGTTGTAATTATAATAATAGCGAAGAGGGGACTTGTAACTTAAAAACTATCAAAGTATCATGTACTTGCAACAAAAAAGATTGTCAAACATCTAAGGAGACAATCTGTCAAAGTTTTGAAAATACTGGAGGTCCTATAACAGACAATGTCTATGAAGTAACTTCAGAAATGTAAGAGGGGAAGTACCCTCTTTTTTTTATACTTCCCCTACTCTAAATTAACTCATCTAAAATGCTTTGACCAATTTCAGGAGCTTCCACATCAAAATTATCAGCAATTGTTGCTCCTATATTAGCAAAAGTTTCAAAAGGTTTAAGTCTTTTAGGTTCTTTGAAATTACGACTATACATAATTACCGGAACGTTTTCTCTTGTATGATCATTGCCTCTAAAAGTTGGATCATTACCATGATCAGCAGTTATAATTAATAAATCATCTAACTCCAACTTATTTAAAATAATTGGTATTTCAACATCCAACTCTTCTATGGCTCTACCATAACCTAAAACATCTCTTCTATGACCATATAATGAGTCAAAATCAGCTAAATTTACCATACATAAACCAGTAAACTTCTTATCCATAATATCAGTTAGTTTACTTATTGCTTCCATATTACTAGTAGCTTTAATATTTTTATTAATACCTTGACCATCAAAAATATCGTTTATCTTTCCTATACCAATAACATTATAATTATTTTCCAATAAACTATCTAAAACAGTTCTCTTTGGTGGCTTAATGGCATAATCTTTACGACCACTATTAATCAATTTATATTTTCCCGGTGTTCCTGTAAAAGGTCGAGCAATTATTCTTCCAATACGCCAATCTTCTTCTAAAGTTAGAGCTCTAATTTTTTCACAATACTGATACAAAGTACTGATAGGAATACTATCTTCATGTGCCGCAACTTGTAAATCTGAATCAGCAGAAGTATATACAATTAATGAACCATAATTGATTTGCCTTTCACCTAGCTCTTGAATTATAGAGTCATCAATACAACACTTATTACCAATAACTTTTCGACCAGTAACTAATTCAATACCATTTAATATTTCATAAACAAAACCATTATTAAAAGTTTTAAATGGGATATCATTTTTTATACCAACCATTTCATAATGCCCATTTAAAGTATCTTTTCCAGCATTGATTGGTTTAGCAATCGTGTAATAAGCTTCAACATTTTCATTATCACTCATATTTATTGTATCTAAAAAACCAATCTTTTTTAAATTAGGAATAAATAAATCCACTTCTTCATTAATATGTTTTAAGGTATTTGCTCCATTATCTTGAAAATTAATTGCATCGAGTGTCTCCCCTACCCCTAATGAATCTAAAACCATTAAAAATATTCTTTTAAATTTCATATATATTCTCCTCATTTATTACTACGTGGGTGATATTTTTTATAATCTTCAACCACTTTAGAATCACTTACTTCAGTATAAATCTTTGTTGTAGAAATATCAGCGTGTCCTAACATTTCTTGAATACTTCTTAAATCTGCTCCCCTATTTATTAAGTGTGTCGCAAAAGAATGACGTAAAGTATGAGGTGATACATCAGTATTCAAACCTTTTTCTTTTAATAGTTTTTTTAATATCTTAAAAAAGCCTTGTCTTGTCATAGCTAATCCATGATTATTCAAAAACAATTTATCACAACTTTTTTGTTTTAAAAAACTATTTCTTACCTCTAAATACTTTTGGATATAAATAATAGCATATTCACCTAAAGGAACAATTCTTTCTTTGCTTCCCTTTCCTAAAATACGTACAAAAGCATTAGTCATATCAATATCATTTATTGTCAAATTGATGAGTTCACTTACTCTTAAACCACACCCATACATCAATTCTAACATAGCTTTATTACGATAGTCAAATGGTGTTTCCAATTTGATATCCAACAATAAATCAACATCTTCAATACTTAAAGTTTTTGGTAAAGCCTTCTTCAATTTTGGTCTTTCTATAAATTCCGTAACATCTTTATTGACAATTTTTTGTTTTAATAAATACTTATGAAAATTTTTAATAACAGTTAAATTGTGAGCAACAGTTGTAGTAGCTTCATTACTTCTCTCCTTTAAAAAAGCCACAACATCATCACTATCAATTTTTTCTACTTCTGTAATACTTCTTTCTTTCAAAAAATTAGCATAAATAGTCAAATCAGTAGTATAAGCAACTTTTGTCATATCAGCTAAACCTTTTTCAAATATACAGTAATTAATAAAATCAGAAATTGCATCTACAACTTTCATAATATCACCACATTTATCATAATAATATTATAGTATGATTTTTTTTAAATAACAATAATTGACATCTTTAAAAAATGATTTATAATATTATCTCAAGAAGGTGTATTATGGGTAACAATTTAGCAGATAATAAGGTTAAAACCCTAAAACAAATTATTGATATGAAAGTCTCTGAGGCAGATAGTATTACGATTGTTCCTCACATAAGAATGGATTTTGATGCTATTGGCTCAGCACTTGCACTTTACATTTTAATTTTAAGGCAAAAAAAAGAAGTTAATATTTTAATAAATGATTCTTTTAATGATCTAGATCAAGGTGTTCAAAAGATTTTAAAAGAAATAAAAATAAAAGGATTAAATATTATAAATTATTCTGAATATAAATCTAAGTATAATAATGATACTAACTTATTAATACTTACTGATACTTCACAGCAATCTCTTATCCCAATAGAGGAAAAAATTATAGAAAATAAAATTAATCAAGAAAAAATTATCATAATAGATCATCATCCTTATGGAAATACACCAATTAACGTTAAAGATAAGTATAAATATATTTTTACAGAATATTCTAGTACTTGTGAACTAATTACCAAAATGTTCTTTTTATCAAGAGTAAAATTCAGTAAGGAAATAGCTACTTATCTTTATGCAGGAATTTGGTTAGATAGTAATCGTCTTACTAAAAAAGGTGAAATTAATGAAACCCATAAGTGGGCTGGCAGATTAGTTGAAAATGGAGCTGACATAGATAAAGTAAATGACCTATTTATTGAAGATTTAAATAATAATGAAAAAATTCAAGAATTACTTGCTAAAAGAATGAAATTATTTACTTATACAGTTGCTTGTTTAGTTGGTGAAGATAATAAAAAATACAGCATTGAAGATTTAGCTAAAGTAGCTGACGCTTGCCTAAAGTATAAAATTGATGCCAGTTTCGCTGTTGGTAGCATCGATAATGATACTGTTTCGATTAGTGCCCGTAGCAAAGGAAATATTAATGCTGGTGAAATTTTAAAAGAATTTAATGGTGGCGGAAATATTTATTCTGCTGGAGCTAAAATAAAAGATACCGTTCCTAGTGAAGTTGGAAAAAGACTTTTAAAAACACTAAAACCTAATTTTTATATTGATAAAGAAACTTAGTTTTCTTTTTTTATTTATAATTTAAAAAAATCTAATATAACTTGCGGTGTTAAATGAGTGAAATATATTAAAGTAAGTGCAATTAAGAGAAAAGGCCCAAATGGTACAATTCTTTCTTTATTTTTCATTAAAATAAATAAAGAAGCTGGTAGAGCCAAGCAACTGCCTAGAAAAATAGAAATAACACCTAAAAATGGATGTAAAATAAGACCAAAAATAAACATCATTTTTATATCACCACCACCCATTGACTCTCTTTTAAAAACTTTATTGCCTATTAACATTATTAAATACATAACAAAAAACAAAAATAAACCAGACAAAATTTGTAAAAGTGTTAATTTAAAGCCTAAATCTAGAAATTCAAAAATAATAAAATAGACTGTAAAAAAAACAAGCAATTCATCAGGTATAATCAAATAGGTCATATCACTCACAGAAATAATTATTAACATAGCTATTATACCTAGTGCAATAAATAAAGAATATGATAATCCAAATGAGTAATATGCTAAAGCAAATAACACACCTGTAAACAACTCCATATATGTTGACAAAGGACTTATTTTTTGATGACAATAACGACACTTACCTCTTAAAAAAACATACGAAAAAATAGGCACCATATCGCTAAAATTTAAATCATGCCCACAACTATCACAATGTGAATGACCTTTTAAGAAAGAAATTTTTTGTGGCAAACGTAATCCTACTACGGTAAAAAATGAGCCAAAGAAAGTTCCAAAAAGAAAAAAGATAATTAAATATAAACTTTTCATTAATTACCCTCCTATTTAATTTGATCATATATAGCAAACATAGGTTGTATAATTGACATAAGTATAATTCCAACGACAACTGCTAAAAAGCAAATTAAAATTGGTTCAACTAAACTTTTCATTTGATCAATAATATTTTTATGAAGCATTTGAAAGTGTGCCGCAACTTTTTCCATCATATTACCAAGTTGACCAGTCGTTTCACCTGTTACTAACATTTCATATGCAACAACGGGAACCGCCCATTCTCCTTTAAAAGCTGTTGAAATAGAATCACCTTTTGCCAAATTAGTAAGCGACTTATTTATAATCCCTTTATAGACTTCATTATTAGTTATCTTCGATAAAATAGCCATACTGTCTGTTATAAAAACACCATGATTTATAAGTGAAGCAAATGTTTTAGTAAAATTAGCAATTTCATTATATATAATAACGTTCTTAATTACTGGTATATGCATCAGAAATACTTGTACACCTTTTCTAAATTTTTGAACCTTTGTATAAGCAAAATAAAAGCCAAAAATAACTGCCAATATTCCTGCCAATAGAAAATACCAATAAGACTTTATAAAATCACTTATAGCCAAAATCGTTAATGTTAAAGCTGGCATTTCAGCATTATTTGACTCAAACATAGTAGCAAACTGAGGTACTAAATATGTAAGCATAAATATCAAAACAGCAAAAGCTATTGTTAAAACAACTAATGGATATGTCATAGCACTTTTCATTTGCTTTTTTGTTTGATCAATAGTTGTATAATAATCAGCCATATCATCCAATATTGTAGGCAAATCACCCGTCATTTCAGCAGTCTTAACCATATTTATTAAAAGTTGCGGATAAGTTTTTTTCTGTCTTTCCATAGCCGTTGAAAGACTTTCTCCTCTTAAAAGCTCATAAACAAGTTCCGTAAAACTTTTTTTCATTCCGGCTTTACTTGACTGTTTGGCTAAGATTTTAACTGAATCAGCTAAAGGAATACCTGACTTTACGTATGTAGATAACTGTGTCAATGAAAATGATAAATCGGCTGATTTAATTCGCCCATTTCCACCTAAATCAATATCATACTTAGATCTTTCTTTAACTTCTAAGACTTGGTAATCTTGAGAAAGCAAAAAATTACGAACATCATCGGCTGACTCAGCATCAAAATTGCCATTTTCTTTTTTACCAACACCATTAATTATTACATAATGAAATCTTTTTATAGGTCGTTCTATTCTTTTATTAATATCGGCACTTGATGTCATACTATTAATCAAATTATTATCATTTGCTACTTGTTGATTTGCGCTAATTCCTTGTGAATTTGCTTGATTTCCGCCATGAAATGCCGTCTGATTATTTACTACGTTATTGGCAGTTACTCCTTGATTAATTACATTTTGAGGAGTTTGAACAGATTGAGTATTGCTTACAATTTGAGAACTAGTTGATACTTCATTATTTTGAATTGGTGCATTAGCCGAAACTGCCTTTGTCTTCTTAAATAAGCCCATAAAACTCCTCCTATCTTAACTATAACTAATTCTACCATAATAATTAGCTTTTTTAAATACTTTAATTTAACTTTTTTAAAGACTTTTACATACATTATTATAAAGAGGTGTTATATGTATCCTTATGGTAATCCAGGCCTTTTTGCTAGGGGCCTTCGCTTAACGCGAGGCATAAATTGGGGAAGTCTGCTTGATGGTACGCAAAAAACTTTAGGAGTTATTAATCAAGCCATACCTATTGTTTATCAAGTAAAACCAATTATAAATAATGCCAAAACAATGCTTAGAATAGTTTCACAAATGGCAACTTCAGATAACACTCCCACTAATACAGTAAGAAACAATGCTGTAAATAACCAATTAAATTCTACGCTACAAACAAATCAAAATATAAAGCCAATAAATACTAATCAACCAATTTTCTATATTTAAAAAATAGTGTTAAGAATTATCTCCAACACTATTTTTATTATTATAATTTTTTAAAAATTCGTTCTTATATTGTAAAACTCTATCTTCTTTAATAGCTTCTCTTAATTCTTCCGTTAATCTTATTAAAAAGCGAATATTATGAATAGATAATAATCGACCACCTAACATTTCATCTGTTGTAATTAAGTGGCGAATATAAGCTTTAGAGTAATTTTTACAAGTGTAGCAATCACAGCCTTCTTCTACGGGAGTTAAATCTTCTTTAAATCTAGCATTATGGAAATTAATCTTACCCTTTCTTGTAAAGGCTTGCCCATGTCTTGCTATTCTAGTAGGTAAAACACAATCAAAAATATCTATGCCTCTAATTACACCTTCAATAATATCAATAGGTTCCCCTACTCCCATTAAGTAACGTACTTTATCTTCTGGAATATAAGGTATAGAATAATCAATAGCCTTATACATATCTTCTTTTGATTCTCCATCATTCGCTACACCGCCAATAGAATAACCATCAAAATCCATTTTTACTGTTTCAATAGCGGATAATTTACGTAAATCTTCATAAGCTCCACCTTGAATAATGCCAAAAAGAGATTGCCGTTCATTACTATGAACCATTTTACCCCTTTTTGCCCATCTTAATGTTCTCTCAACGCTATTTTTTAAATATTCATAACTTGCACTAGCTGGAGGACATTCATCAAAACTCATTGCTATATCACTGTCTAATTTATTTTGAATTTCGATAGATTTTTCCGGAGTTAAAAGTAATTTTTTACCATCAATATGACTTTTAAAAATTACTCCCTCTTCTGTTATATCTTTTTCTTTATTTTTTGCCAGTGAAAAAACTTGAAAACCTCCACTATCAGTTAAAATAGGTCTATCATAATTCATAAATTTATGTAAGCCACCACATTTAGCAATAACATCTTCCCCGGGTCTTAACCATAAATGATAAGTATTTGCTAAAATAATACCACTACCAGCTTGAATTAATTCTTCTTTTGTTAAAGATTTGACAGTAGCTCTAGTACCAACAGGCATAAACATTGGTGTTTCATAAATACCATAATTAGTATGAATTTTCCCATAACGAGCTTTACAGTTTTTGTCTTGTTTTAATAATTCATATTTTATTTTCATTTGAACTACTTCCTCTCTACATTCTATATTTAATACAATTATACATTCTTTACATATTTTTACTTTTAAAACTCAAATAATTTACAACGCTAGAATACTATACTTAAGTTAGCTTGTCAAATAAATTTTTCTAAAATATTTTTCAAATTACCTTTCTTTTTCGTTTAAATTAAATATTTTCGCAAATAATAATTATGAAATTACTTTACACTTACAGAGTACTGGCTAATTAGCCAATAGCTATTCAACTTATATTACTGTTAAAATTTTGTATAAGAAATGGGTGATAGTGTGGAAAAAAATGTTAAAGTAAAAGTTGGTATGGGGGAATTTGTTTTTAAATTAGATAATATTTTAGCTAAAAGAAAAATAAGTAAAAATAAAATGATGCGTGATACAGAAACAGATTTTAAAGTAATTCAAAGAATTGCTACAGGAACTATTACAAGAATAGATATTTATGTTTTAGCAAGAATATGTGATTATCTAGATTGTAATATGTCTGATATTATTGAATATCATCATATATAAATATTTCGAGGTAATTATGAATTTTCAAAAAGAAATGGAATTATTAATTAGTAGAAGTAATTTTTATGAAGAATTAAAAAAAGATATAGCTCTTCAAGAATTAAAAAATAAGGCTTATCAATATCAAAAGGATAATTCTTCTTTCTTTACAAAAATTACTAATTTCAAAAATAAAAAAGATGATAATAAATATTTTGCTAATTTAAAAAAAGCTAAAATATCTTCTAAGGAAGAAATAAAAAAATATTTATCTTTAAAAAATGATATTCCTTTTAAAGTAATTTTTAAAAAATTTCTTCAAAAACAAACAACTGTTTCTGATTTCAATTCTGCTGATACTTCTTATATGAAATATGAAGTATTTTTGCAAATTGACTCTTCTTTTTCTAAAGATTATCAATATTTTAAGAAGATTTTTAAAAATGAAACTACTGCTAAGAATTATTTTAATAAATTAAAGAATAAAATAAAAAATACTGATACAGTTAATCTTTTTAATGAAATATTAGATGATTTAAATAGAAAAATCTCATTATTAGAACAAAATCGTTCTCTTTAAGCAACTTACTTTGAGTTGTTTTTTTCATTTTCAAATTTAATTTGACAAAATAATTTATAATAATATAATAATTTCTATAAGGAGGCATTCTAATGTTGAATTCTGATATTATAATTGCTGATATTTCAAATTTAATAGCTAAAAAAAATGAAAAATGTATTATAGGAAATGGTATTTTATCATCAATGAAAATAGCGTTTAATGAGGAAAAATTAGCTGAAAATAAATCTTCCATTGCTCAAATTTTACAAGAAATAGGTCTTGATCAATATCCTTTAACTAATCTTGCTAATTTAACAACTTTAAAAAATGGAGAGACATGGAATAAACTAGAAACTTTAAAAGATTTTCAAGCTTTAGAGTTTTTGCTAGCTTGTTCATCTGCTTGTGGTTTTATTAAAAATGATACTAAAACTATTTCTAAAAATATTGAAAATCTTGGTGGCAATTCTCTTTTCATTACTCTTACAGTAAGAAAAATAATGAATAACGATGAGAAATGGCTAGAAATAATGAAACAAAGAATTTTACAAAATATGCATTTTTTAACAAACCCAGCTACTATATTAGAATATAGTTCTAAAAATAAAATACTTTCTAAATAATTTTTTTAATTAAATATCTTGAAGACTTTTTTGCAAATAATTCTAATGACCAAAAAAGGATGAAGCTTATCATCCTCTATAATTTGATTATTTAGAATTTATTTTTTACAAACAATATATTAAACTTTACTTAAATCTAATATGATTTTTTATCTTACTTTTCTTATATTGTCACTATCTTCCGTAGCATATTCAGAAGATTTTGCAATATAACTGATTAAATTTTCAATTTCTTCTCCAAATTGAGGAGTGTGATTTTCAGATTGTAATTTATAAAAATCATATTTTTCTTTTAAATCGTTTAATTCATCAATATTAGTATATCTAAAATCTGGATTTTGTCTTTTTTCTTGCCAAATATAAAGTGGAATACTTACACTTTTGCAAAGAATTTGCTTTTTAATATCTGCTAAAAAGCCTTGTGGAACTTCATATTCTGCGGAGACAACACTATATGAAATTTTTTTCCATATATCACTAATTTCTGGAACATCTCTTAATACTTGATCTATCCCAGAATTTCTTAAAGTTAGCATTTCTTCTAATTGATCAAATGCTTTTTTTGCATGCTCATCAAATCTAAAAATTTCATAATGTGTATAAGAATTTTCTTCTGTCTTTTTTGGATAACCATTTTCTTCATAATACTCACCCATATGTGATAACATTTGTCCCACATCTACATAACAATCCATAATTTCATAAAAATTAGGATCTGTATCTGGGTTATCTTTAATCCAACTATTAATACCTTCCATTCTTGTTGCTAAAGTATCAGCCATATTATCAATATGCATTTTTGCAATTTCCATATAAATTCATCTCCAATCTATGAATAAATTATATATCTTTAAAATATATGTGTCAATTATTTAACAGGTTTTTGACATTATTTAAGTTTTGAATATGAACATATTAGTTAATTTATCTTCTTTCTTAATGTTTTTGCATTATAAGTATTTTTTAATAAAGATAATATTTCTACTTCTTTTTGTTTAATTTCAGCAACAGTTAAATTAAAATGATTTGCCAAATCTTCATCAGTATAATTTTCTTGATATTTTAACATAATAAATGATAAATCTTCAGATGATAAACTTGACAACATTTGCAACATATTTGAACTAAAAGAAGTTGGTTCTAGTTCATCATATGGATTAACAGAATCAGCCAAATATTCTATTTTTGTTTTTCCTTTTCTCGTACCTCTATCCTCAAAATAAAAAGCATCATCCAGTGATAAACTATTTTGTTTTATGAATTCCTTTAAATAAGTTCTAAAATAACCTTTTACTGATAAATCAATATATTTAATTATTTGCCCGTAAGTATTTAAGCTAATTCTACTTATAACTATTAACAAATAATATTTTACCTCACTTTGAAAATCTTCAAGATTATCATTAATTTTAATACCATAATTATCACACAATGAATATATTATTTTATAAATATATCTATTTTCTTTTTTTAATATTTCGCCTCTTGAATCATATAGTTCACATTTATAAATACCAATTAAATCATATAATTCAACTTTATGTACACTAACACTGTTATTTTGAAGCTCATTAATTAGAGAAAAAAGACTTTTTAGCTTATTATCTGTAATTATTTTATAGCCTTCATCGGTTTTAGTATCAAAAAAATACCATATCATATTAATTGCTTGATAATATGAAAAATCCATAGCAACCAAATCTTTTACATTTGCAAAATCAATTTTTAAAAAATTACAAATTTCTTCAATTTGCTTAGTATTTTCATTTTCCATATTTTTTAAATTATTAAAGATTTCATTTATTTTATTTATTTCTAACCTATCTTCATATTTTTTAATAGCTAATGATATGATTTTTTCTTTATCTAAATCTTTTTCCTTATTTTCTAAAGTTTTAATTCTTCTTAGGATTGCTAAATAAGGATATCCATTTATATCACAAAATTTTCTTAAGGATTGATCATTAAAATAATACTTAGTTTTTATGGGTGGATGTTCTAAATAATAATCTACAATTTGTTTTATTGCTTTATCTCTAGAAATATTTGAATTATCAGCATATTTAGCTAAATATTTTTGGATAATAGTAACATAATTTAAGCCTTTTTCTTTACAATATGTTATAAGTGGTATTCCATTATAAAAATATTTTATAGAAAATTTTTGATAAGTTTCAACACATTCATCAATTATTTTTTGAAGTGGCTTATCACTTTTAGCTTGTTTTCTTAAAATGGCACAGCGAATAGAACTAACATTTAAATCATTTTTTCTAGCATAGTCTTTTAAAGGAATGCCTTTATAATAATAAATTATTCCATATCTATTAATTGTTTTTATAGCTTCATCAATTAACATATCAATATC
>CANRAX010000030.1 GCA_947628635.1 uncultured Bacilli bacterium
GATGTGGCTGGTAACAATACTCCTTGTGCTGCCAAAAGTGTATTGATAGACACTGTAGCACCAACTTGTACAGTTAAAAAATCTAATAATAAATCATCATCAGGAATTACGATAAAAGTAACCTGTGGTGATGCCCTTTCTGGTGTTAGTAATTGTTGGACAAGTTCGTCAGCCAAAACGGTAACAAAAACAAAAATAACAAGTACTGTACAATATAATAAAAGTAGTGCAACAAATATGTATAAAACATATAGAGTAACAGATAAAGCAGGAAATATAAAAGCCTGTGCAAAAGTTACTGTAACGAAGCAAAAAGATACTTGGGGTAGTTGTGTATCAACTAAAAATACTTGTAAAGGTGGCAATGTTTCTACTGGAAAATTTAAATGGTGTTATGGTAGAAGTTGTTCATCATGTTCATATTCTGATAAAAATACAGCTTTAAATGATTGTGTAGCTGCTCATAGAACAACAGGTGGCAGTACAAAATGTTCAACAAGCGGATGTACAAAATATGATTCTTGTGCAACAGGCAATCCTAAGGAGTGTGTTGCTGGGTGGAAGAATAAGTGGACTAATGATAAAAATTGTAAAGCAAAAAATAAGTCAGTTAGATGTCGATATGTTTATTCATAGTTTATTAAAAGAAATTGATTTGTATTTCAATTTCTTTTTATTCTAATATTTTTAAAACATTTATAATTGCTTTTAGTATAAATAAAATAATTTTGGAAATACTAAAAATAAATAAATATTTTTAGCACTTACACTTGACAAGTGCTAAAAAATGTAGTATATTAGATATGTAATCGAAAGGAAGATGATAATTTATGAATTTAATCCCAAGAAATTTTTATCTAGATGATTTTTTTGATGATATGCCTATGAAAAATGCTAGCATGATGAAATGTGATATTTACGAGAAAGATGGTAATTACCACATTGAAATGGATATGCCTGGTTTTTCTAAGCAAGATATCAAAATAGAAACTAATGATGGATATGTTACTATTAAAGCAACTAAAAAAGAAGTTTTAGATGAAGGTGCCAAAAATAAAAATTATCTTCGCCGTGAAAGAAGCTTTGGTGAATATGAAAGAAGTTTCTATCTAGGTGAATTCGATGTTGAAAGTGTTTCTGCTTCTTTTGAAAATGGTGTTTTAAAAGTAATTGTTCCTAAAAAAGAAGTAAAAGATAACAAAAAAATGATTGAAATTAAATAGGCTTTTTAAAGTCTGTTTTTTTTGCTATAATAAGTATTGGGTGGTTGAAATGGCTGAATTTAAAAGAAAAAATATAGTGCAATTGTTAAAAATGGATCAAGCAAAAGTTGAAGAATACTATCGAGAATTACGCAAGTATAATTTTCAAAAAGATAAAGATATAAGTAAAATGATTAGACTTCGGAAATTAATTCATCATTTAACAGTTAAAATTCTTATGCTTAATAGAATGCTTATGGGACAAACACTTACAATTATTGGTGATAAAAGAATTGATAATGGTAAACCTAGAATTTATGCTGTTACTCATATAGGAAGATATGATATTGAAATTTCCGTTGAAGCTTTAAAAGATAATGCATATTTTCTTTGGGGTGATCCCAAAGAATTGTATTTAAGACCAGAAAGAATTATTTTAGAAATGATTGGAATGAATTTTGTTGATACTCATTATAAGGAAGATCGTCATATTGCGTTGGAAAATATGGTAAAAATAGCTAAGAGTGGTGGTAATAATCACGTCTATCCAGAAGCTGCTTGGAATATTACCCCAAATTTAGTAGTAATGCCTCTTTTTACAGGTTGTATAGAAGCTGGTATTAGGGGAGGTGCTGATGTTATTCCTGTCGCAATAGAACAGTATGATAAAGATTATTACGTTAATATTGGTGAAAATATTGATTGTTCAAAAATGAAAATGGAAGATAAACGTATAGAAACTGATAAATTACGTGATGCAATGTGTACTCTTAAATGGGAAATTTGGGAACAAAAAGGTATAAGTAAACGAAAAGATTTGCCAGATAATTATGAAGAAACATTTATAAATAACATTATGAAAGATACAGATAATGGTTATACAGTTGAAGATATTGAAAAAGAAAGATTTCATGATAAAAATATTACAACTTATGAAGAAGCTTTTGCTTTTCAAAAAAAATTAAAATAATGAGTTAAATTTAGTAGCAAAAATTAAATGAGAACTAATTTTAGTTTTTTTTTTACGCTTTAATTAGCACAAATTTTTTTCTTTTATATATTTTTATTAAACTTGTAAAAAATAATTATTAAAGGTATAATTTAAATAGAGAATTTTGGTGATGATATGAAGCATGAATTACTTTGCCCAGCAGGAGATATGGAAAGCTTAAAGCAAGCTGTAATGAATGGAGCTGATGCTGTTTATTTAGCTTGCAAAAATTTTGGAGCCAGAAAATTTGCTGAAAATTTTACTAATGAAGAGATAATTGAAGCTATTAAATTTTGTCATTTATATGGCGTTAAAATATATGTTACTATGAATACTTTAGTTAAGGATGAAGAAGTTTCTATGTTTTTAGGTCAAGTAGAATTTTTATACCGAAATGGCATTGATGCTTTATTAGTTCAAGATTTTGGAATGATTTGTTTATTAAGACAAAGATATCCTCAATTAAATATTCATGCGTCAACACAAGCTAATACTTCAGCCAAAGAAACAGCTGAATTATTTTACAAATTAGGTTGTCAAAGAGTCGTTTTTTCAAGAGAATTATCATTAAAAGAGATAAAAGAAATAAAAGTACCTATCGAAAAGGAAGTTTTTATTCATGGTGCTTTATGTGTATCTTATTCTGGTTGTTGTTTAATGAGTAGTATGTTAGGAGATAGAAGTGGTAATAGGGGAGAATGTACTGGTTCTTGTAGATTAAAATATAGTTTGAAACATGGTGATAGGGTAATTGTTCAGGATAAGTATCTTTTAAGTACCAAAGAATTGAATACGGCTCCTAGGTTTAAGGAACTTTTGGATAGTGATATATTAAGTTTTAAAATAGAAGGGCGAATGAAAAGTCCAGAGTATGTTGGTTTTGTTACAAGATATTATCGTAATTTAATAGATAATTATGGAAATGTTTTAAATTTACAAGAAGAAACTAATAAATTAAAGACTCTTTATAATAGAGAATTTACCGTGGGGCGACTTTTTGATGCAACTGATGAAGATATTATGAATATAGATACCCCTAATCATATTGGTTTGGAAATTGGTAGAACATTAGAAGTTACTAAAGATAAAATAAAAATTAAATTAGATAGAGTTTTAAATCAACAAGATGGTATTAGATTTTTACAAAGCGGTAAAGGATTGATTGTAAATTATCTTTACGATGAAGAAGGTAAACTCACTAACAGTTCAGAAGATATTTGTTATATTGATAATAAAATTGGTTTGGAAGCAAATGATAAAGTTTATAAAACGCTTGATTATAAATTAATGCAAGAATTAAAAAAATTACCAGTTAGAAAAGTTCCTATTACTATGCGTGCTGTTGTTAAGGCAGGAGAATTTTTTAGCTTAGAAATAAATGATGGTGAAAATACTGTCAAGGCTACTAGTGGAATAGTCGATGTTGCTATGAACGCTCCACTAGATGAAGAAAGAATTCGCGAGCAATTAGAAAAATTGGGTGATACACCTTTTATAAGTACAGCAACGGTTATAGAAATGGGTGATAGTGTTTTCTTTAATATTGGTCAAATAAATGAGGTAAGAAGAACGGCAATAAATCAATTGATTGAAGTCAGAAAAAATAAGAAAAAAGATGTTGTAATTGAGAATGTAAAACTTGATGTTATTACAAAATCTTTAGAAAAAGGTCTTACTTGTAGTTGTAACAATGCTAATCAAATTGATTATTGTAATAGACTAGGTTATAAAAGAATTTATTTAAAGGATGAAAAGCTATATAATGACTATAAAAGTTTTACAAATGTTTATTATAAAGTTCCGCGCAATAGATTTGTTATTAATGAGCATTTAAAAAGACGAAATCTTATTTCAGAATATTTTGATTTTACCGAAAATGATTTTTTAGTAAGCGATTATGGATTAAACGTTACTAATATTTATACTGCTTATTACTTATATAAAATGGGACTAGAAGCTGTTTGCTTGTCAGTAGAATTAAAAGAAGACGAGATTATTAATTTTATAAATACTTATATAAAATATTTTGGTAAATATCCAAGTATTGAAGTTGTTGGTCATAGTAGATATGAGAATATGCTTATAAAGGGAAATATTTTAAACATAAAAGAAAATGATTATAAATATATTTTAGTAAATAGTAAAGGATTAGAATTTCCTGTTTACTATGATGGTGTAAATACGCATATTTTAAATTATGAAGTAAAAGAGCTTAAAAATATTAATACTTTTATGAAATACGCTAATGTACGGATTGATTTTGAAAATGAAGATGAAAAGTCAATAGAAAAAATAACCAATAAATTTAATGGTAAAAAGTATTAGAAGTGTGATAAAATATTATTATGAGGAAGTGGTTTTGTGGCTGACAAAAAGCAAAAAAAACAAATGAAAAATTATTTTATATTACTCTTAATATTTGTCCTTGGTATCGGAATAACACTTTATTTAACTAGACTTTATCATGTTTATGATGAGTACCAAAAACAAACGCCTATTATTAGAGGAGTTGTTTCTGAGATAACTAATGAAGAGTTAGAACACTATTTATTGGAAAATCCATCTACGGTTATTTATATGTGTACATCAAGTGATATGTTATGTCGCAATTTTGAAAAAGACTTTAAAAAATTAATTGAAAAAAATAGTTTACAAGATGACATTGTTTATTTAAATTTAAGTGACATAGATCAAGAAGAATTTGCTGATAATTTTAATAATAAATATCCTTATAAAACTAAATTAACGACAAAGTATCCGGCTTTAGTTTTATTTGAAGAAGGCGAAGTTAGAAATATATTACAAGGAAGCAGTAAAGAAAAGCTTAATGTAAAGAAAGCTGAACAATTTATTGATTTAAACAATATTGGGGAAAATTATGAATAATATTGTTCTTTTTGAACCGGAAATTCCACAAAATACAGGAAATATTATGCGTACCTGTGTTGCGACTAATACAAAATTACATTTGATTAAACCTTTAGGATTCAAATTAGATGATGCTCATTTAAAAAGAAGTGGAGTTAATTATATTGATAAATTAGATTATGAAGTTTATGAAAATTGGGAAGAATTTATAAATAAAAATTCAGGAAGATATTATTATTTTACAAGATATGGTCATAAGCCACATACTAGTTTTGATTATAGTAATACTAAAGAAAATTTGTATTTTATTTTCGGTAAAGAATCAACAGGTATTCCTAAAGAAATATTAAAAAAAGATTTAGAACATTGTATGCGTATTCCAATGAGCGCAAATGTTAGAGCCTTAAATGTTTCTAATGCAGTGGCGATAGTTATTTATGAAGCTTTAAGACAACAAGATTATAATGATTTATTAAAGGATGAACCAGATGATGAAGCTCATAAAGGAAAAGATTTCTTAGAAAAAGATTAATTAAAGTATAAAAATTAAGCTTTTCTACCATAAATAAGGTAGGAGGCTTTTTATATGGCAAGATACAAAGTAGAAATTAGTGGTATAAATACCAATGATTTAATAGTATTAAGTAATGAAGAGATGATTAAATTATTTAAATTAGTAAAACAAGGAGATAAAGGTGCAAGAGAACTTTTAGCTAATGGTAATTTAAAATTAGTTCTCTCTATATTGAAAAGATTTAATAATAAATGTGATAATATGGATGATTTATTTCAAATTGGATGTGTTGGTTTATTAAAAGCTATTGACAATTTTGATTTATCCTTTAATGTAAAGTTCTCAACATATGCTGTTCCGATGATTTTAGGAGAAATAAAGAGATATATTAGAGATAATAATACTATTAGAGTTAGTAGATCAGTTAAAGATATTGCTTATAAAACTTTGAAAGCTAAAGAAGAATTTATCAATGAAATGGGAAGAGAGCCATCCATTGATGAACTGGCTAAAAAATTAGAACTTGATACCTTTGAAATTATTAATGCTTTAGAGGCGTTAAAAGAACCAGTTAGTATGTATGAAGCCATTTATAATGATGGTGGAGATACTATTTATTTGTATGATCAAATAGAAGATAAAAAAGCTAATAGTAGTGATTTTTCAAATCGTTTAGCATTAGAAGGAGCAATAGATAGTTTAAATTCTCGTGAAAAATTTATTTTAGATGAAAGATTTGTAATTGGTAAAACTCAAACGGAGATTGCGAATGAATTAGATATAAGTCAAGCCCAAGTATCACGCCTAGAAAAAGGTGCCATAAAACAGTTAAAAAAGATTTTGAAATAGGTATTTATTAATTTACTTTTTCATAAAATCTATAAAGAGGTGTTTTATGAGGCTGTCTGATTTACAAACTAAAAAAATAGTTGATGTAAATGATGGAAGAAATATGGGAAATATAATTGATGTAAATGTCTTAGAAAATGGAAATATTGAATCTCTTATTATTGAACAAAATAAAACTTTTTTTGCTTTAAATAAAGAAAGTGATGTAAAAATATATTGGACAGATATAGAAAAAATAGGAGAGGATGTTATATTAGTAAAAAAAGGTTCAACTTAAAGTTTAGAGATAGATTACTTATACTTCTTTCATTAGTAGTAATATCTTCTTTTTTTTTGTTAGCTATTGTAGATAGAAAGGTTAGTCCAATGCTTTATAAATATATAACAATGGAAGCCGAAAGAGTTGTTACAGGTATTGTTAATTCATCAGTTAATAAATTAGCTGAAAACAATTTTAGTAAAGACATCTTAGAAATAACTAAAAATAAAGATGACGATATAAAATATGTTACTTATAACACAAAAGAAGTTAATCGTTTATTAGATCTTATAAATAAAGATATTCAAAAAAGATTAATCGAATTGGAAGAAGGAAAAACAGAAAAATTGAATTTAGCTGAAAATTTAAAAAGAGGTAGTTTTAAAAATGTTAAACAAGGTATTGTTTATGAAATACCATTTGGATCCATTAGAAATTCTACTCTTTTTGGTAATATAGGACCTAATATACCAATAAAGATGAGCTTTGTGGGACAAATTACAAGTAATTTTCGAACACGTGTTAATAATTATGGAATAAATAATTTAGTAGTTGAAGCATATATAGAAACGGAAGTAACTAGTCAATCAACAATGCCTGTTTCCTCAAAAAGAAAAAAAATAAAAGTAGAAGTACCTATTTCAGTAGAAATAATTCAAGGTAATATTCCTATTTATTATGGTGATATTGATAATTTATCAAATAATGCAACACTTCCTTTAAATTAAAAATCAAAGATGATATAATTAATTTAGAAAGTGAGGTGTAGTTTTAGGAGTTAATCCAAAACTATTATGAAAAATATTGAATTAAATGGAAATGAATATGAAATTGTTGTTAATGAGGGCGATTGTTTAAATAAAGAAGTTCTTCAAGAAAAATTTACAGATTATTTTGAGCCTTTTGATTATGTTTTTGGCGATTATGCTTATGATAAATTAAGACTAAAAGGATTTTATGAATCAAATAATGCTAAAGCTAATAAAATAAATGATATAAAATATGTAGATGATTATAAGAAAAATTATTGTAGCTTTGGAGCTAAAACTTTTCTGATAAAAAAAATAAAGTAACTCTTGAAATATCTTAAATTTATGATAAAATTATATTATATGAATAATAAAGGGAGGATTAAAGTATGGATAATCAAGAAGTAGGAAAAAAAATGATGTCTATCGTTGCTGATGATGGTTCTATCGAAGAAGTAGAAGTAATTTTAGCGTTTGAATTTAAAGATAATAAAAAAGAATATGTAATTTATACCAAAAATGAAAAAGATGAAAATGGTAATGTTACTGTTTATGTATCAAATGTTGATCGATCTTCTGGTGAGCCTAAATTAATGGGCGTTGAAGATGAAGACGAGTGGAACAGAATAAAAGATGTTTTACGTGAATTGTCAAAAGCAGAATAATATTTAGAGGAGGTTTTTAAAATGCCATATGAAGATGCTCTTGGTATTGAATTTGTTGATAGAGATTTAAATTTGTTACAAGTACCTAAGTCTCTTAGAAGTATTAGATTTAAGATGCCATCTTTTTTAAACAGCTCTAAAGTATATGAGAAATTTAGAGAGATGCAAATTGCAAGAACGGAAAAAAAATTAGAAAAATCCAAAGATAGTTTTAAAGATTTAGAATTTTCTCCTAGAGATTTTAGTAAAGGTATGGGAGAAATTTCAACGGCAGAAAAAGAAATAATGAAAGAAGCAAAGAATATTGCTCGACTTGAGGAAAAACTTAATATTCTAAAAAATATCCCAGTTTCTCCTAAATTTGTTAGTAATAGAGCCATTAAATTAAAAGATAATATGATAAAAAATGCACGCTTTAATTCGCATAATGTTTATTCCATTCCTGATGAAAATAAGGGCAGTCTCTTTTCAAACAATACTGAATATATTATAGATAGTCCAGATAAGATTATTGCTGAAGAAACTAATAATACAGCAAATGAAGTTAAAAAAATGATGGAGTCTAAAAATATTCGTGATGATATTATTGTTGTACCTGACCGCGAAAGCGTTCAAAAGACTATTAATGATGAGTTTGCTAAGCACGAGGATAATATAAGAAATATCTCAGCTGAAGAGGTAGCCGACGTTGTTGAAAAAGAAAATTTGAAAGGGGAAATTGGTGAAGCTATGGAAAATAATGTTAATGAAGAACAAATAAAGCGAGCAGTTTCTGAAGCAGTAAATGATAGAATGAGAGTTTCTCAAAATGCTGCTGGTAGTGCTAAAATTGAAAGATATTCAGAGCCAGCTAATGATATGATTAATGAAGATGGAACTTATCGTTTAACTAGAGATCAAATTGATGAAGATTTTAGAAAAACGTATATTAATGAAAGACCAGAAGAAGTTAAAGTAGAAAAAAGTTCTAATGATGTAGAATTTGAATTAGAGGAAGACTTAATTGGTAAAAAAGATAATGGAGGTGCTAAAGAAATGATTAATGTAATTCCATTTGAAGAGATAAAAGATGAATCTAGTAAGGAAGCAGTTCATTTTGATTATGATGATGATTCTATACAAGCAATAACAAAAGCTGTTGATAAAGCTGAAACAAAAGATGATATTCAAGCTTTACTTGAAAGAGTAAGTGCTTTGAAGAGAAAACAAACTGAATCAAAAATGAAAGCTTTGAGAGCTAAAGAGAAAGCTGAAGAATCTGAAACTATGAAAGAGCAAGCTAAGGCTAGATTAGAAGCATATAAGAGTGCCTTAGAAGAAGATATCAGTTACAATGGAGAAAGTGCTGAAAAAGATACTAAAACAGCTGAGAATAATGAAAGATTAATTGAAGCTATGTTAAGTATGATTCATCCTGAAGCTGATGAAGAATCAATAAGAACTAAATAAAGCAATTTAAAAGTTGCTTTTTTTTGTAAATGTCTTATAAATAGTCAGTAGAAGCAAGTATGATTTATTTATAAATTATTTTGCTTTTATTATGCATATAATTTATTAGTGATAGATATGAAAAATGTAATTCTTTATTATTATAATTTGACTAATATAAATATAACTCCCTATAAAGGTAAAAATTTAGTAAAAAGTAATGGGAATATATTTTTATTTGAACGTATAAATAATTTAGATGAAGTTAAGGAGCAATATGAATTAACTAAAACTTTGAAAGATTATTATGATTTTGTAGTTAATAGAGAAAATTCAATTTTTACAAAATATAAAGATAATTACTATGTTTTATTAAAAGTCAAGAAAAATGATAATAACTATTTAGATAAAATAATAAATCCAGTAGAAGTTGAAACTAAAGATGAGATCAAAAGTTGGCCGGAACTATGGATGAAAAAATGTGATTTTATTGAATATCAAATGAACCATATAATTAATAAATATAAGGTTATTGATGAAAGTATTGATTATTATATAGGATTAATTGAAGTTGCTATTGAATATTTAAGTTATAATGAAAAAACTAAAGATACAAGAAAATTTATTGTTCATAAAAGAATTGATAAAAGAAATTTTTATAATCCCTTGAATATAAAAGTAGGATTTAAAGAAAGAGATTTGGCAGGCTATTTAAAATATTTATTTTTAGAAAATATTTATACTGAAGAAGATATTTTAAAAATTATTAATAAAGCTAATTTAAATTATGATGAGGCAATTAGATTGTTTTCTAGAATGTTATTTCCAAGTCATTATTTAGATATTTATGATAGAGTTATAATGAATGAAATTAGTGAGAATGAATTGAAAAAAATAGTGTTAAGAACTGATGAATATGAGTTTTATTTAAAAATGATTTTTAAAATATTAAATAAAAAAAATGATATGCCATACATTCATTTTCTTTAGTCTTTAACATTAACAACTTCTTTAACTTCCGGAATTTCATTTTTTATAAATTCTTCAATTCCATCTTTTAAGGTAACATCCATCATAGCACAATCTTGACAAGCTCCCATGAGTCTAACATAAACAATATTGTCTTCATATTTAACAAACTCTAAATTTCCACCATCATTTATTAAAAAAGGACGAAGTTTATCAAGTATTGAAATAATTTTTAACTCAATTTCATTTTTACTCATATTAATCACCAAGTAGATTATAGCACTTATTTGCTTGTTATTCAATTGTAAACATGTTATAATAAGCAAGGAAGGTGCATTAGATGAATTATAAAATTGGTGATGTAATTTTTGCATTTGTAACAGGTTTAGAAAAGTATGGCATTTTTGTTAGTACAGAAGATGAATATAGTGGTTTGATCCACATTTCTGAGATATCTTCTAATTATGTAAGAAATGTGAGTGACTATGCTAAAGAAGGCGAGCTTATAAAGGCAAGAATTTTAGATATTGACAATGAAAAAAAACATTTAAAGTTAAGTATTAAGGATTTAGATTATAGAATTAATAAAAAAAATAAAAGTAAGATTGAAGAAACAACTACAGGTTTTACTACATTGCAAAAAATGTTACCTATTTGGATTAGTGAAAAAGAAGAGATGTTAAACAAGAGTTAGTTATTGAAAAGATGTGTATTTTTAAGTTATCGTGTTTATAAAAATATTGTGAAAAACACTTGTAAAATGGGCACTTTTATTGTATAATCTTTTATGTCAGCTGGAATTTGTCTGCGTAGCTCAGCTGGATAGAGCAATCGCCTTCTAAGCGATCGGTCAGGCGTTCGAGTCGCCTCGCGGACACCATTTTTGAAGATAGATGAAGTTTAATACTTTATCTTTTTTTGTAAAAAAAACACCACTTAAAGTGATGTTTTTTGCTTTTGCTAATTTTATTCGTTTTATAAATCTTTATCAATATCACGCATTATTGAATTTTATCTATTATTTTATAACTTAATTAAACTGCGATATCTACGCCATTCATTTCATCATAAAGATGTCTTACTTTTTCACTAAATAAGAATACATTACCGTATCCAAAATATGAAAAAGTATAATCTTGACTTTCACTTAAGAAAGCGGTTTGCATAGCATGCTGGTAACTTGCATAAACATGGCCACCTTTAGAAACTCTAAAACTTTGTGTAATTTTTGCATCATTTCCAGCAACTACTTT
>CANRAX010000031.1 GCA_947628635.1 uncultured Bacilli bacterium
CATCATTATTATAAGTAATTATTTGAATAAATGTAGAACGCCTTTACGGACTATTTGTTCTCCTTTTCGCGTATAGCCGCTTGTGCAGCAGCAATTCTTGCGATAGGTACTCTAAATGGAGAACAAGATACATAAGTTAATCCTACGTTATGGCAGAATTCTACTGATGAAGGATCTCCACCATGTTCACCACAAATACCTAATTTAATATCTTTTCTTGTTTTACGTCCTAATTCAACAGCCATTTTAACAAGCTTACCTACGCCATTTTGATCTAACTTAGCAAATGGATCAGATTCATAAATCTTATTTTGATAATAAGAATCTAAGAACTTACCAGCATCATCTCTAGAAAAACCAAATGTCATTTGAGTTAAATCATTTGTTCCAAATGAGAAGAATTCAGCTTCTTCAGCTATTTCATCTGCTAAAAGAGCAGCTCTTGGAATTTCAATCATTGTACCAATATGGTAAGAAATATCTGAATTCTTTTCTTTCTTAACTTGTTCAGCTACTTCAATAACTATATTCTTAACAAAGGCAAGTTCTTTCTTTTCACCAACAAGTGGAATCATTATTTCTGGTGTTATATCATAACCATCTTCTTCATGTACTTCAATAGCTGCTTCCATTAAAGCACGTGTTTGCATTTTAGCAATTTCTGGATATGTTACAGCTAAACGACAACCACGATGTCCCATCATTGGATTAAATTCATGTAATTCAGCACATTTTTGTTGTAGATGTTCAACACTTACTCCCATATCTTTAGCTAAGGCTTTTATATCATCTTCCTCAGTTGGTAAAAATTCATGTAGTGGTGGATCTAAATAACGAACAGTCATTGGTAAACCTTTTAGTTCCTTATACATAGCTTTAAAGTCACCTTTTTGGAAAGGAATTAATTCATTTAAAGCTTCTTCACGAGCTTCTACCGTTTCAGAAAGGATCATTTTACGAATTTTTGGAATTCTTTCAGCGTCAAAGAACATATGCTCTGTACGGCAAAGACCAATACCTTCAGCACCTAGACGAACAGCATTTCTTGTATCTCTAGGGTTATCAGCATTAGTTCTAACTTTTAGTTTACGGAATTTATCAGCCCAATCCATAATACGTCCAAATTTTCCTGATACAGTAGCTTCTTCAGTATTAATTTCACCTTTATAAATTTTTCCTGTTGTTCCATCTAATGAGATATAGTCTCCCTTTTTAAATGTAACTCCACCTAAAGTAAATTCTTCTTTTTCTTCATTTATTTTAATATCGCCACAACCTGATACACAGCAAGTACCCATACCACGAGCAACAACCGCAGCATGTGATGTCATACCACCACGAACAGTTAAAATACCTTGAGCAGCAACCATTCCTTCAATATCTTCTGGAGTAGTTTCAAGTCTTACAAGAACAACTTTTTCACCTTTACCACCAATGCCTTCTTTTTTGGCTTCATCAGCAGTAAAAACAATTTTACCAGTAGCAGCTCCAGGAGATGCAGGTAATCCCTCACCTACAACTTCACCATCTTTTAGAGCCTCCTTGTTAAATGTTGGATGTAGTAGTTGATCAAGTGATTTAGCTTCAATTCTTAAAACAGCTTCTTCTTCAGTAATCATACCTTCATCAACTAAGTCACAGGCAATATTAATAGCAGCTTGAGCTGTTCTTTTACCATTTCTAGTTTGTAAGAAATATAGTTTACCTTCTTGTATTGTAAATTCCATATCTTGCATGTCACGATAATGATTTTCTAATTTAGTAGCCAATTCCATAAATTGTTTATAACAATCAGGTAAATCTTCAGCTAATTTAGTTATTGGCTGTGGTGTACGTACTCCTGCAACAACATCTTCACCTTGAGCATTAATTAAATATTCACCATAAATTCCTTTTTCACCAGTAGATGGATTACGTGTAAAAGCAACACCTGTACCAGAAGTATCACCCATATTACCAAAAACCATAGATTGAACGTTAACAGCTGTTCCCCAATCTCCTGGAATATCATTCATACGACGATATACAATAGCTCTTGGATTATCCCATGAACGGAATACGGCTTTAACAGCACCCATTAACTGTTCAGTAGGATTTTGTGGGAAGTCTTCCCCATTCATACTTTCTTTATAAACTTTTTTAAATTTAACAACTAATTCTTTTAAATCATCAACAGTAAGTTCCGTATCATATTTAATATTTTTAGCTTCTTTTACCTCATCAATAATTTTTTCAAAATAAGATTTTGGTACTTCCATAACAACATCTGAATACATTTGAATAAATCTTCTATAAGAGTCATAAGCAAATCTTGGATTACCTGTTTTTTTAGCAAAACCCTCAACAGCTTCATCATTAAGACCTAAATTAAGAATAGTATCCATCATACCAGGCATTGAAGCTCTAGCACCACTTCTTACTGATACCAATAGTGGATCATTATTGTCACCAAACTTTTTACCTTGAATTTTTTCTATTTCTTTTAAAGCAGAAAATATTTGATCTTCAATCTCTTTAGAAATAGTTTTTCCATCCTTATAGTATTCAGTACATGCTTCAGTAGTAACTGTAAATCCTTGAGGAATTGGTAAACCTAAATTAGTCATTTCTGCTAAGTTAGCACCTTTACCTCCTAAAAGGTTACGCATTTCAGCATTTCCTTCTTTAAATAAGTATACGTATTTATGCATTAATATTCCTCCTCTTAAAATACAAATTTATTATAACAGTTCCTAGTCTTTACGACAAGAAAAAAAGAGAAAACTTACTAATTTTCCCTAGAAATTTACATTATTTAAAAACTTTATTCTACATTTAAAAACGCTATTAACTCACTTTTATTCATATAACCAATATGTTCTTTAATAATTTCTCCATCTTTTAAAAGCTTTAAATTTGGTATGCTCATAATTCCATATTCTTTACTTAACTCAGGATGTTCATCAACATCAATAGATATAATTTTAATATCTTCTCTTTGGCTGGATAATTCAGCTAAAATAGGTTTCAATTGTTGACATGGTCCACACCAAGTAGCATTAAAATCAACTAAAACCAATCCATCTTTTAATAAGTTTTCTAATTCATTTTTATTTTTTAATTCAATCATAAATCCTCCTTTAAATCACTTATATTAATATTAGTTAATTTTTTTTCTTTAATCAACTTTTTAATTGTATTTTTATTAACAATGTCATATTTTAATAGTAAATTTACTGTATAGATGTCAGCTTCTTTAGTATCTAATTTATCATCCAAATTATAAATTTCTGTAATGCAAGTTTTAACTTTTTCAGTATATTTTGATACAATAGGTGTTTTATCTAAAATAAAAGGATATAGTTTACTATCTTTAAAGAGATTTTCTTTTTTAAATGGTAAAAGTAAAAGAATAAATATTATTAAATAACTTGTTATAAGACAAATAATACCTCCTATTATTTTACTTGGTAATAGTAAAACAAGGGTTAAATCAACCATTTTTTCAATGATACCAGAAATTTTAAGTAAGAAAGCATAAATACCTATTAAAAGGGAAAATATTACTATAAAACTAATAAATTGATAAATAATAATATTAAGAGATTGTACACCTTCAAGGCTATTTGTAAATTTAAAAAATGGTAAATATAAACATAAAAAATTACCAACTGGTTTCATTAGAGAAAAAGAAAGTAAAAAAACAAGTATTATGCCAATTAAAGAACTAGCTTCTTTGATAGCACCTTTTTTAAAACCAATTATAAAGCCCATAATTAATATTAAAATAATTGCTATGTCTAAAATAGACATTACTTATCACCTCATTTTATTTAATTATAACTTATTTAGAAGAAATATGCTATAATAACTTCGAAAAAGAGTTTTTACTGAGGAGGAATATGTATTATGAATGTAGTTATTAGAGTAAATGATGAAATAAAGGAAAAAATGATTGAATATTATAAAGATAAAAGACGCAACAAAGTTATTCCTTATGTAGTTTTTCAAGCTCAAGATGAAGATACTGTTATTACTATGTATGAATCTGGTAAAGTTATGTTTCAAGGAGTTAGTGCTGATGTAGATGCTAGTATGTGGACAGTTGCACTAGAAAATACGAAAGAAAAAAGAGAAGAAAAGAAAAAAGCAGATGTTAAATATTATGATTGTAGCAGTGTTGGTTCCGATGAAGTAGGAACAGGAGATTATTTTGGACCTATTGTTGTGACGGCTTGTTATGTGAAAAAAGAAGATATTGCCTTTTTAGAAAAATTAGGGGTTGGTGATTCTAAAAAGATTGATGATGATAAAATTAAAAAGATTGCTCCAGAAATTGCTAAAAGAATTAAGTATCGAAGTATGATTATTACTAATAAGGAATATAATGAAAAATATAGTAAAGATGTAAATATGAATAAAATAAAAGCAATTATGCATAATAAAGTTTTATATCAATTAATTACGGAAGAAAAACCAGTTTATGATTATATTATAGTTGATGAATTTGCAAGAGAAGCAAGGTATTATGAATATTTAAATGGGATTAAAGATATTCAAAGAGATATTACTTTTATGACAAAAGCTGAAGATAAAAATTTAGCGGTGGCTTCGGCTTCAGTAATCAGTAGATATTTATTTCTAAAGGAATTTGATAAATTAAGTGATACTCTTCATATACCACTTCATAAAGGTGCTGGTAGTGAGGTTGATAAACTTGGCGAAGAGATAGTAGAAAAATTTGGTGAAGAAAAACTTAAAGAAATAGCTAAACTTAATTTTAAGAATACTGATAGAATTTTACATACTTTGATTTTCTAAGAAAAAAAGTAGCTTTTCCTACTTTTTTCTTTTGTATAATAACCGTTTATATTTAATTTGTTTATATTCTCCATTATATAATAATTCACTAGTCCAGTCTTCTTTTTTAAAGGAAGGAAAATACACATCAGCCTCTTTAGTAGTTAAAATTTCTGTTAAATACATCTTGGAAACATAATTTAGCATTTGCTCGTATATTTGAGCTCCCCCTATTACAAAGAATTCCTCTTTAGTTGCGCTACAATATTTTAATAAAGTATTAAGATTATTAAAAATTTTAATATCTTTATCTAGATTGATATTTTGATGGGTTAAAACAATATGGGTTCTTTGAGGCAAGACTTTGGGCAAGGAATAATACGTATTAATGCCCTTTATAATATTTTTATTTAAAGTAATGTTTTTAAAAAATTTTAAATCTTCAGGTATGTGCCATAAAAGTTTATTATCTTTACCAAGTTCATTATTTTTTCCGATAGCGCTAATTAGATTTAGATTATCCATACTATATTCCTAATTCAAAATGTAATTGAGGATTTTTTTGTTTAATTAGTTGTTTAGGATAGTCTTTAATGATTACATCATCAGGTGTAAAATCATAAAAATTGTTTTTTTCAGGATTTAATTCGATTGTTGGGTTACAAGGAACGCTTTGTCGTTCTATTAATTCTTGAGCTTGTTTTATATGGCGGTCATATATTTGAATATTGTTGTAAAACCAGGTAAAGCGACCAGGCGTTAAGTTTAGATGTCTTGCTACCATATATTGAAAAACTAAATATTGCATTTGATTAATACATCCGGCTGTGGCAAAATCACTGGACCTTTGAGTTAGACACATATCTAAGTAATCAACGTTATCTTTACCATGACGAATATTCCATTGTGTTAAAAAAGCACAAGGCTTTAAACCATGTTTTTCTTTAAAATCATCTTCTTGCCATAAAGAAATCATATGACGACGTCCATCAGGATTTTCTTTTAATCCTTTTAATAGATTAGCTGTAAGTTCATGTCTTTTAACTGTTTCGCCATAAACTGTACCAATAGTTCTATTACCTATATCCCACTCGTCCCACCAAGTAACATTATATTTATCTTTTAAAACGTCTAGATTGTTAGAACTGTCTTGATATATCCACAAAAGTTCGCCAATAGCACTTTTAATAGCAATTGGTCTTAAGGTAATCATTGGTGTTTCACCTTTTGTTAAATCATAGGTACACATTCCGTGGTTAACGCTTAAAGTATGAGCTGGTGTACCATCTGCATAATGGGGTCTAGGATTTTTATCTAAGCAGCCTTCTTCTAATATTCTTTTTAAAATTTCTTTAGTATAAATATCACCTTTTGTCATTTCAATTCCTCCTTATTGACCAACCACTTTTACTTCTCTTAATTTGATTATATGAAATTTTTGCTAAAAAGAAAAGAGTTATAAAACTCTTACTTATTAAAATTATCAGGTAAATCATTAATAATATCTGAATCAGATTGATTGTTGCTATCATCTTTGTCAATAGTTTTGTTTATGAAAATACTGCCAAAAATAATTCCAGCAATTAGGATAACACCTAAAACTATTAAGATTATATTAATATTTTTTGTGTTTTCTTTATTAGTTTTTTTCTTCGTATTTTTAGATCCTGTACTCAATGCCCCTCACCTCTATTATGATTATAAACTAGAAAGAAGCAAATTGTAAAGAAAAAAGAATTTAATTTTTTAATCGTTATTTGCTGTAAATTTATTAAATTCTTTTATTTCATCGTTTTCTAAATTAGTCTCGGCTAATTTTTCAATTAAATTTTTTTGCTCTCTTGTTAATCTAGTCGGTGTATAAACTTTAAAGATAATATACATATCACCTTTATGATGAGTAAATTTATTATCAACACCTTTTCCTTTAATACGTTGTTTATCATTACTATTAGTACCCGAAGAAATATTTATTTTTAAATTACCATAAAGTGTTGGAATAGATTTTTTACAACCTAAGATAGCTTCTGTTAAAGTAAGTGGAACTTCAAGATAAATGTCATCATTTTCTCGAACAAAATATTCATGATCATCAACAATAAATTCTATATATAAATCGCCATTACTTCCACCATTACTTCCTGGATTACCTTTGCCACTAACACGTTGACGATCACCCGTTTTGACGCCAGCGGGAATATTGATTGTAAGATTTTTTTTCTTTTTGATTTTTCCTTTACCATTACATTCACTACATTTTCTTTTAAAGGTGTAACCTTTACCATTACAATCAGGACAAGTTGATTGGGACATAAAAGAACCTAGAATAGTATGTTGCTGGCTTGTGATAGTTCCTTTACCATGACAAGTTTTACAATCTTCTTTATCAAAGCCACCACGACCATGACATTCATCGCAATCTTCAACAACATCTAACGAAAACTTTTTTTCGGTTCCATAAATTGCTTCAGCAAAATCTAGTTCCATACGCATTAGCACATCGCTACCACGGCTTGCTCTTGTTTGAGAAGAACCACCAAAATTAGAAAAGCCACCGAAGCCTCCACCGGAACCAAAAATAGTATCAAAAATATCACCAAAGTCAAAATCACTTGTACTAAAGCCACCTTGAAATCCACCAAAACCAGCAGAACCAGCTGAGTTATCTACGCCAGCATGACCATATTGATCATACATTTTACGTTTATTTTCATCCGATAATACTGAATATGCTTCTTGAGCTTCTTTAAATTTTTCAGCAGCATTAGGATCATCTTTATTCAAATCAGGATGAAATTCCTTGGCTTTTTTACGGAAAGCACTTTTTATGTCAGCTTCCGTGGCGTTTTTATCAACTCCAAGGACTTCATAATAATCTCTTTTAGTTGCCAATTAATTCACTTCCTTTTCTATTAATGGAATAAAGTAGCCCTATGGGGACTACTTAAACTATTCTTCTTCAACATCGGCTTCTTTGACATCATCATCTTTATTTTTCTTTTTATCTTTTTTCTCTTCTGTTGGTTCTTCTTTTTCCGTTTCTTCTCTTTCTTTAGCAGCTTGTTCATAAACTTTTGTTGCTAAAGCCATAGCTTTTTCTTGAAGTTTATCTTTCTTTTCTTTGATGTCATCAATATCGCCTTTTTCTAAAGCTTTCTTTAAATCATCAATTAAGTCTTCAGCTTCTTCTTTTTCTTTTTTATCAGCTTTGTCACCTAAATCTTTAAGAGCTTTTTCGGTTTGGAAAACCATTTGTTCAGCTTCGTTTTTAACTTCAGCTTCTTCTTTACGTTTCTCATCAGCTTCTTTATTTTCTTCAGCTTCTTTACGCATTTTTTCAATTTCTTCATCAGTTAAATTAGTACTTGAAGTAATAGTGATTGATTGTTCTTTATTAGTTCCTAAGTCTTTAGCTGTAACATTAACAATACCATTAGCGTCAATATCGAATTTAACTTCAATTTGTGGAACACCACGTGGAGCTGGTGGAATATTTGTCAATTGGAATCTACCTAAAGTCTTATTGTCATTAGCCATTGGTCTTTCACCTTGTAAAACGTGAACATCAACTGCTGGTTGATTATCAGCGGCTGTTGAGAAGACTTCTGATTTTGAAGTTGGAATGGTTGTATTACGTGGAATTAATGTAGTCATAACACCACCTAATGTTTCAATACCAAGTGATAATGGTGTAACATCTAGTAAGACGATATCATTAACATCACCTGTTAAAACACCACCTTGAATAGCAGCACCCATAGCTACTACTTCATCTGGGTTAACTTCACGAGATGGTTCTTTACCTAATTCTTTAGTAATTAAATCATATACCATTGGTACACGAGTAGAACCACCAACTAGAATAACTTTATCAATATCTTTCTTAGTCATCTTAGCATCTTTTAAAGCTTTTCTTACTGGTTCAACAGTTGATTCAACTAAATCAGAAATTAAATCTTCAAATTTTGCACGAGTTAGAGTCATATCAATATGAAGTGGCTCTCCATCATCACCTTTAGCAATAAATGGTGCTGAAATTTGAGTTGATACCATACCTGATAAATCTTTCTTAGCTTTTTCAGCAACTTCTTTAAGACGTTGCATAGCCATTTTATCATCAGTTAAGTCAATATCATTTTCCTTTTTGAATTCTTTAACTATATAATCAATAATTCTTTGATCAAAGTCATCTCCACCTAAGTGGTTATTACCATTTGTAGCTTTAACTTCAAAAACACCATCACCAATTTCAAGAATTGATACATCAAATGTACCACCACCTAAGTCATAAACTAAAATAGTTTGACCGTTTTCTTTATCTAGTCCATAAGAAAGAGCAGCAGCTGTTGGTTCATTGATAATTCTTTCTACTTCTAAACCAGCAATTTTACCAGCATTCTTAGTAGCTTGACGTTGAGAGTCATTGAAATATGCTGGAACTGTAATAACAGCTTTAGTAACTTTTTCACCTAAATAACTTTCAGCATAATCTTTAATATAAGATAAAATCATTGCTGAAATTTCTTCTGGTGTATATTTTTTATCTTCTAATTTAACTTTTTCATCAGTACCCATTAATCTTTTAATAGATGAAACAGTGTTAGGATTAGTTAATGCTTGTCTTTTAGCAGCTTCTCCGACAATTCTTTCACCTTTTTTAAAAGCAACTACTGATGGCGTAGTTCTTCCTCCTTCAGGATTTGGAATTACTTTTGGTGCTCCTGCTTCCAAAACAGCAGCACATGAATTTGTTGTACCTAAATCAATACCAATTATTTTACTCATATATTTATCTCTCCATTTCTTTTTTATATTTGATTTATTTTTACAGAGGCAGGTCTTATAACTCTACCTTTATATTTATAACCTTTTAATAATACTTCAATAACTACTTCATCTTCCATTTCAGAAACACTATCAGTCATTAAAGCTTCTTCTTGTTGTGGGTCAAATTTTTCCCCTACACGATTTATCTCTTCAACACCAAACTTTTTTAAGAGATCTGCAAGGGAGGCATACATCATTTTAAAACCCGCTAAGAACTTAGATAACTCATCAGTTAAATCATTATCATCAAGTTTTATTGCTCGTTCAAAATTATCAACGATAGGAATTAGCTCTGTTATAATATCTTGATTAGCAAACTTCAAAATACCAGCAGTTTCATCATCTTTACGTTTGCGATAATTAATAAGTTCTGCTTGAGCAAGTTGTACTTTTTCTATTAAATGTTTATTTTCCTCGCTAAGTTTTTGTATTTCTTCTTTTAATTTTTCTTCATTTTTATTTTTCTTTTCACATTTACACTTGTGCTTTGGAGTTTTTTCATTACTACAAGGACAAGGCTCTGTTTGTGGTTGTGTTTGTTCATCTTGTTTAATTTCTTGTTTTTCTTCTTTTGTTTCTTGTTCCATAATTACCTACCTTTCTATATTTTCTTTCATGTATTCTAGGAGTGAAACAACACGGTCATACTCCATTCTCTTTGGTCCAATTATGGCAATTGTTCCTTCTTCATAGCCATTTTTGAATTTTGTTTTAATGACTGTAACATCACTATCGATATTAGTTTCATCACCAATATAAACTTTTATATTATTGTCGTCATCTTCTTCAATGTTACGGAGAAGCGTTTTACTTTCTAATTTGTTAAAAACATTTTTAATTTTGTCAATATTTGTACTAAACTCAGGTTGTTCCAACATTTTATTCCTTCCAACAATATTTACTTCGCTACTTGTAAAATCATTGAAAACATGATAGAAAGCATTATATAATTGTTCATGTTGCTTAACATAGTTACCTATAATAGGTCTAATTTCACACTCTAGTTTTGTACTAACTTCATCAATTGGTGTACCGGCAATTAAATTATTAATTAGACTGACAGTTCTTTTAATCTCTTCTAATGATACTTCATAAAGTTTAATTTGCTTGTGTTCAACGTGACCTTTATCAGTAATAATAATAACAATCATACTAACTTCATCAATTGGAACCACCTCAATTTGCTTGAGCAAGTTTTGATGAGAATTACTTCCAAGAATAACCGTTGTATAATTCATCATTTCAGATATTACTTCTAAAGATTTTTCGATAACATCTGATATAGCCATTTGATTATTAAAGACTTTTTGAATTTTTAGCATATCATTTGCTGACATTTTTTTTGGTTCCATTAAATGATCAACGTAATAACGATAACCTTTACTAGATGGAACACGTCCAGATGAAGTATGGGTTTTTTCTAGTAGTTCATAATCTTCTAATACTCCCATTTCATTACGAATAGTAGCTGAAGAACACTTCATTATCTTTGCCACAAGTTTAGATCCAACAGGAAGAGGATTTTTAATGTATTTTTCAACTATTATTTTTAAAACTTTTTCTTGCCTATCAGTCAACATAAATATTAACCTCCTAGCACTACTAATTTATGAGTGCTAATGGTATTGTATGACAAGTTTTAGCACTTGTCAATAGTTTGTGCTAAAAATGTTAATCCTTTTTAGAAATGTCACCGCTAAATTTTTTTAAAATGTCACCTTACAATGATAAAATATATTATTTGAAAGGAGGTGCATTTTTAAATTAAATGATAAAAGATAAAGAAAAAGCTCTTAATCT
>CANRAX010000032.1 GCA_947628635.1 uncultured Bacilli bacterium
AACTGATGCATATTCTTTACAATATAATATGGATATAATCTACTCATATAAGCAAGTGCTTCATCAATAGTACCATTGTCATATGACATACTTATCATTTTATCAACATCACTCAAAACAGGATCTTCTAAAACTCCTGAATTTCTAACACCTTCAAGTGCCTTTACAAAAGATTGTGTTGTTGCAAACTCCATAATAACATTTGATGTATAAACTTGAATTTGTTCAAAAAGAAACTCACTATAAACTCTTTTACATCTCAAATAGGCTAAATATGGAACAAATGAAATAGCAATTAACACATAAACAATAGAAATAACTAAATTGTAAAAATATAAATAGGTAACAACTGCAGTAAAACCTGCAATAACAACTACCTGAATTGTATATTGTCTAGCACTATATTCCTGACCAAGTTCTTTTGTTTTTTCCCTCACTACTTTAAACGAATAAGGAGCAAATCTATCATAAATTACTTGAGCTTGGCTTATCACATATTTACCAACATTTTCACCCTTATAATTTCGATACAAGTAAATTCCAATTACCAAAATAACTATAAATAATAACTCTTCTATATACATTGGTCATACTCCTTTCTATCCATTTACACCACCAGCAATTACTTGATTAGGAACAACATTAGTCACAACCTGACCATTATTAGAAGGAATAACTGTTGACTGAGGTTGAAGAATTGCCTGCTGTGGTAAAGTAGGAATAGCCTGAGGAACTTGCTGTTCAAGTGGTGCTACTACCTGTGTTTGAGCAGGTTGTACTACTGGCTGAACACTTAACTGTGGTTCCGCAACAGCATTCACCTCTGCACCAGGAACCTCCCCTATCTGAGGAGTAACTGTAGCCGTATCATCAGAAGTAGTCTGTTGAACACTATAATTTTCTTCCTGAGTACTTTCTACTGACACAGCACTATTTTGTTCTTCTGTAACACTATTATCCACCCTATGAGCACTACCATCATCATATTTTTCATATTCTTCACTATCTTCTTGCTCTTTGAATGGAAATTCAAGAGGCAATTTATCAACTATTTCTGAAACATCTATATTTTGATTACTCAAATACTCAATTAAGTGATCACTAGGTTTCCTCATAGCAGGAGTTTTACCATATTGTTTTTGATAAATAACTCTAGCTTGAGGAACATTTTCTTCATCCACATAAAATTCACATACTTCATCAACTTCACGGTGAAATTTACCATATTCTTTACTATAAAAAGCCTTTATATGAACTCCAATTTGAATATAACGATAAATAGTTGATAAAAATTGATTAACATCCAAATCAGTTTCCATTAAAGAGTAAAGACGATATGGAATAGCCGAAGCCTTATCAGCATGAATTGTTGATAAAATATTATGTCCTGAAGAAATAGAGTTACGAACTGCCGATACAGCTTCAGCACTACGAACTTCTGATAGTAAAATCCATTTTGGATTTTGTCTCATACAAGTAACCAAAACATCTGTATAGCTAGCCACATTATTAGTCTTCATCGCAACAATATCTCTCTGTGGAAATATTTTATCTAAGTGCAATTCCAAAGTATCTTCAATAGTAATAATCTTTTCATTAGTTTTTGTATGACTTGCCAAATATTTAACAAATTCTGTTTTACCAGAACCAGTCTCACCAGCAACCATTATATTGCAGTGCCCTTCAACACACTTTATTAAAAAATCATGTATATCATTTGTAAAATAATCTTCATTAATTAACTTTTCTTTTTCAAGTCTAATCTTTGCAGGTGTTTTACGTATAACTAACGCTATTCCGTTAGTTGCAATAGATTGATGAACAAAGTTAAGACGCAACTCAGCTGACTCAGCATCCAAAAAAGGCTTAGCATTATTAAATGTTGTACCCATAACATTGGAACATTGAAATGCTAATTTTTCTACAAACTCAGGAGTTGCTCCTTCAACTTCTACCCTCATAGATCCTTGTTGTAATGAACGAATCCATATTTGTCCTCCATTATCATAAGATATATCGGTTATATCATCGTTATCAAGTAAGGATCTTAACGGTCCAAAATCTAATTTGTCAAAAATATTTTCGTTCATCAAATCACCCTTTTTACTCTAAAAACTTCTATGACATCTTTTCATCCCAAACAGTAACATCATTAACCCAATTCTTCAACTGATCACTGCTAATTTCCAATTCCCCAGGATTATCCTTTAAACTCTCATTAGTTGGAACTAAAATCAAAGTTGAATCATAAGTTCTTAAATACTCTGCTTTTTTAAGCAAAATATAGTACTCTTGAGGTACAGCAAAAATTATCATTGATGGAGTCCTAGCTTCATCTAAATTTGAAAATACAGCTGCACCACTTGCATCTTTAACTGCTAAAACTTTTATATTAGATACAAATTTACCTAACATTATTTTATTAGCATCTTCTGTCATTGGAGAACCTTCTGGAACTTTATACACTGCTTTCAAATAAATATCAACATAATTACCAGGATATACTGAGTTACCATAAGTTGTTTCACTATTAACAGATAAGTTATATAAAACATAGCCTTTCGGATAATCCAATATAATATTAGAACGTAATTGTTCTTTTTCCACTACTGTAGCTTCATAAAATAAACTTCCTTTAGGAATTATTGTATCCTCTCTGGAATATTTATCAATTACTGCTCCTTGATTAGTAATTACATCCCCTCCATCTAACATTGAAGGTGGTATTTGCTTTGTACCAACCATATCAGCGGTTATCTGTGTTGCTGGATTAATCTGCTCTAAAGCATAGGGTACATTAATTGGATTTATTGCTGATTTTACACGCATATTATAAGCAACATACAATACAACAATAGCTAATATTACACCTAGAACAGTAACAGTATTTTTATTTTGCATAAATTTTTTTAAACTGTTTCCTAAATTTCCCATCATCATCCCTTCTTTCTTTTTAATCAACTAATTATCAGTACTTCTAGTACCAATTGATTTACCTAAATCATTATTTGGATCTTTTAAACCACTTTCAACTACAGGATTATCATAATTATAATCTTCTATAATTGAACTAATTCTTGTATCGATTCTAGCAGTTTGTTGATCAAAACTTAAAACAGTATCAGAATTTACTTTAACACTAACTTTTGGTGGGATTTCATTAATATCATAAACTTTTACATCATAATCTCTAGTATTATCTACACCTTCGGCAAATCGACGAAGGAAGTTCTCAATGAACTTCTCTTTGTCCATTCTAGCTAAACCATTTAATCTAGCATAACTTAAGTCTATTGCATCATCCATTGCTGCTATTGTAGTTTCTTTCAAAAGATAATAATCCAATTCGCCACCTGTATTTAAATTATTTAAAACATTAAATAATAGTAACGAAATTAAAGCTAATATAATAATACCAACCGTTAACATTCCTTTATTCATAAGTTTTAATTACCTCCTTACTTGTTTTATCCTAAATTCTCGCATTCTGCGCCACTACCATCATTATTACATCCAATATTACCTGTTGCTTTTACATTTTCAGGACCAATTATTAAATCATTAGAATTAGTATCATCTAGATGATAGAATAAGTTACTCTTATAAACAAGAACACCAGATTTTTGATAAAATTCACCATTATATGTAGTAAACTTGTAATTTTTATTATATTCTCTAAGTTTTGTAAGAATATCTTGTGTTAAATGGAATGAATAATCTAAGTATTCATCATCATCGTCAAATATTTCATTACCACGATCTTGTATTGTTGCAAGTAATTTAGATGGATCAACAGCATAAGATGTACCAGCTTTATCTGCTGAAATAGTTGCGGCTGGAGACCAGTTAAATCCTACTGCTCTTCCCGTTTTCGTAGAATCAGTTAATGCATCACCATTATCATTCGGGAATAAATTATTAAGTTCAACAGTTCTAGATCTATAATTTAATGTTCTAGAACATTTATTTTCTGAAACAGTAGTCATTGAAGCATCATCGTTCGTTGCATAGAAACAATCAACTTGGAAAAGCCAGTTCATATGACCAAAGCCTTTTCTAGCGCCTGTTCCATCAACTACACCAACTTTAGCATGAATATTATAATCAAGAGAACTTGAACTACCATATTGATCGAACGTAGTATTTTTAGCTTTTTCATCAATTATGCTACACTTGTTCTCATCAGTTGATTCATAATAATATTGATTACTGTTGGCTTTCTTGTTCATATGCCATAACCACCATTGCTCATTAGTATCATCAACATTCAATTGTAAACAGAATTTTTCATTTTGTTTAGTCCAACCATTACCTTGGGTTGTATATGAAATTTCTTGAGTTTTATTTTTTATCCATGTACCAGGATATGTTATTTCACTTTGATAAACTACATCATTTTCTCCATATTCTTTATACTTTTTCGTATCTCTTTCATTATTTGGTCCTCTATAGCAACCATCATAATCATATAAAACACTATCACTTGCACAAGCTTCTGTTGAGCCAGAGCCATGACAAGCACTTAAAGTTGGAGATTGTTGTTCTTTAGTTCCTGATTCTACAGATGAAACAGAACTTGAACCACTACTTGGATACTTTATAGTATATTTATTAGTAACTCCATTGACTGAATAATCGGTAGACATTTGAAATTCAGTTTGTTTAGTTTGACATGTAGTTTGAGCCCTACATCTAGTAATTGCATCATCATAAATTTCTTGATTACGTTCAATTACATAGTCAACATCTTCATCATTATAGTATCCACTACCACAATTAGCATAAGAACAATCTGCAGTACAAATATAATTTCCACCATTTGATGCTCTTTTTATACCTTCAAAGTTAAAATAACCCATTCTAGAACCTTGACCAGGACCAAAAGAACTTTCAATACGAGCTTTTTGTTTAGGACGAAAATAATACCATAAAGCAAAACCATTTGCATAACCTATAGAACCATTATTTACATAATAATATGCATTAGCAAAATTCCAAATATCTTGTTGTTTGCCTGTAAACACAAATTTATTTCTATCTGCACTTTCTTGTGTTGCAAGCTTAGTCACACTTGCATCATAATTAACAGCTAACTTACTACTTTGACTTGTATAAACTTCATTATAACATTTTGCACTACAACTTGGTGTATACTTACCACCATCACAATTTTTAATACAATTTTCAAAGTCTTCGTTAGGACCAGCACCATTTGAAACACCTTTTCTACCTTTATGAATACAATAAGGAGCAGGAGAACAAGCAACAACATCTTCAAGTTTAGGAGTTCCTTCCTCATTAAGTTCTGTTTTACATTTTACTCTGCTTGTAACTTTTACTCTATATTCAAAACACAAACCTGCCTTAGATGCAACCGGTGGACCATATTCAACATCAACAGCCTCTTCGCATACTCTTTCACAAACAGTAACAGGATCAGTTTTTTCCGTATTTTCATTTGAAGTTCTATCAAGGTCAGAATCCCACTTAGAACCCGTTTTAGCATATTCATACACAGCCGTTACAGCTGACTCTTTTCCATAAGCATAGTAAGATTGAAGATTTTCGAAATTATAACTTCCATCATCTTTACGATAATCACTTGTTGAATTATAATCACATTTTAAACTTTGAGTTGGTATTTCACCAGTAGGTGATTTTTGAAAGCAATGATTACTTTGTTGTCCAGATGAAAGTTGAGTAGCACAAGCAGCTTCGCTATTTTCACCATTTGCACTTATTTTTCCACCAGCTCTATATTTACTTTGATTAAATGCTTGAAGAAATGCTGAATTATGAGTTGGCTCTAAAAAAAGTTCAGATATATTTCGAGATGCTTCAAGAACTTGTCTAATTTTTTTAATAACGTTTTTATTTTTCTTAGCCTTAGTAACTTTTTCTTGGAAACAGTAAGGAAATTGAGTTTGATAATTTGGTACAAGATTTGAATCATACAATGATATATAATTAAAAGTATCCGTATTTATTCCTGCAATAGCTTCACCATCTCTCAACGCCTTACAATAAGTATTGTATTGAGGATTGTCAACTTGTCCTGCTACACTAGATCTAGCATATTTTTTAACAACATCAGTCATTGAAAAAACAACATCAAAATAAAGAGACATACCTGAAAGACTACAAGACTCATCTTTCGTTAGTTTAAACCTTAAAACTACATTTTCTCCCTCATTATCATCATTAACATTTAATTCTACATATAACTTACTATCAGCTGAAACTTTATTAGATGACTCTTCTTTAAAAGTACCATTTTCTTTAACAATTTTATAAGTACTATTAATCCAATTACTTGCTTCGGTTTCATTATTATTTTTACTTCCTTGATTAAGAATATAAAGGCCATCATTTCCAACACCAATATCTTTAAATATATTTTGTAAAGTATAAGTCCCTTTTTTTGAAGTTATCTGATATATAGTAGTGCCTTTAGTTGAATCTTCATAAAGCTGCATAGTTAAATCGTAAGATTCATCATTAGGATTACACTTCTTAGAAGTGGTTTTTTTATCAGCCGCCTTTACAATAGTAAAAATATTGTATCTGTTAACATTAACAACAGTAAAAATTCCCAAAGCCAGTAAGCAAACACTAATAACCCCAAAAATCCTTTTTCTAAATTTTTTCATCTGCACTTCCACCTTTCAATAATTTTTCAATTTTATTATATTTTTTTGTTTTTTTAACATCATAATTTTTTATATTTTCAAATCTTCTCACTAGCCTTGCATCTACTTTAAATGAATAATTACTACCAAGCATTCTTGTACAAGTTATCAAAGAAATAATTTTATCATTACTGTTAACATTAACATCAAAATCAAAAATACTATCTTTTTTAGCTTGATCAATATACTTTTTTAATTCTTTTTTAGTATATTTACTATTATTATACAAATCTAAATCAGATGTTACCGGATAAGATACAGCAAATATTTTAAAAAGATATTCTTCACCATTTAAAGTGTACTGTATATATTTATTATTTTTAACGAAGTCTAAATAAGTAAAACTCATTAATTGTTCAAACCTATTATTCATTGAATCAGCTATCAAAGGTTTTTGTGAAAGATTTAAAATGTTATGACCTCTAATATAGGTAATATTATTCAATTCTTCAAAATCAGCTTCTGTCCAAACAAAATCATCCATATCCAAAGTAAAATCATAATTCGGAGCATATAAAACAGGATAATCAATATTTGTTCCTTGAACTCTTAACCAGCCAATTGTTTTGTAACCTTTTTCATCATTTTTAGCTTTTTCAATGACCTTATTAGTTCTACTTTCTATTTCATAATATTTATTCTCATTAATCAGATAATATATAAGGAAGCCACCAACTAATAACAAGCAAAGAACTGTAGTAATTAATATCACCACAGATTTTTTTATTTTTTTTGTCTTCCTTGCTTTGCTCATACAAACACCTACTTACTTATTTTATACGGATTATTAAACGTTCCTTTACCACTAACAATTGTCACATCTTTCTTTAAGTAACCGACTAATCGAATTCCAAAAGAACCTAAACCAGTTTCATCATACATATGGGAACCTATTTCTGATATAACATTTGCTAGCTTATTGTTTTTAGAAGAATCAATTAACCAATAAGATCCACTTATATCTCCACCAGCACTAAACATATCAAAAGTGCTAGGAGCTGAAAATTTAACTTTATATTTTTTAGTACTGTTTGTTTTTCCATAAACAGGCTCTTCTTTATAAATAGGTACCGTTATTGTTTTATTAACAAAATAAGATGAATCAATATAGTCGGAAGCTATATTATTTATATAATAACCAACATTTCCCTTTTCAGTAGGATTATAAATACCCTGACCAGCTAAATAATTTGTCTTAACTCGTAATCCATCAGATGATAATACAGAAGCAGCTATAACCTTAGTTGTACCATCACTTTCTGAATCGATAATTCTAAATAACATTCCATTTATTTCAACATATTCTCCACAATTTCTTTCATTAACCAAAGAATTTGTTTTTCCTTTTTCCATATCTTCTAAATAATATGGATCATCTACACTTCCACTTCCACCTTTTATCAAGCTATTACCATCAATAGTAATAATAGGTCGAACTCCAAAAGTATATTTTTTATTAAGATTTAAAAATCTCATATCTCCTTCAACGAAGAAATCTCTTATAATGTAAGCTTCATCTTTATTTTTTTCACTAGCTACCCAACTCATTGTATAAGTTTTCATAAAGTTGTCATATTCTAAATTAGTTTTATTTACGTCAACAATTGATGGAATATAAACTTTTTTATTTTCTGTATAAGAAGTGCAATTAGTATCTGCTAATGTATCATCACTAGGTTTCATATTACAGTACTTGTTTTCTACAATTAATTTTTTAGATTTACTATTTAAATGCTTGTAAAATACTTTATCCAACCAATTTTCGATTCCATCATAATTAACATTTGCTATATCAATTGCTGAAACAATCCTAATATTGTCACCATCCATATCAAGTATTCTAAATTTCATATTAGAAAAATAAACGTAATTATTTTCAGGATTTCCAACAAAGCTAGTCTTATCACCTAAAATATCTTTAACTGTACTTTTTAATCTTTCAACCACCTCAACAGTTCTTTCAACTTCCGTTTTATTATTTAAACTATCTAAAGCCGTATATTTAATTTTATAACTACCAGTCTTCGTAGTATCAACATTTCCAGTTATTGTTACTTTACTTACATCAATATTCCCATCTTTATTGTCAATAACACTCTCTACTCCTGGATCTTTAAAATTATCGCCTTTAGTAACATTAATAGTTTGATCACCTTTTAAAGTAATTGTAGGACCTTTATGATCAATATTAGATGATAAAACACCACATTTCAAATAAGTATAATACTTATATTCGTTATTTTTCTTTTGAACTTTTACCCAACTATCTTTTAAAGAACAAGGCTCTTTAGTATAAGGAACATACATATCACTTTTTATATAAGCACCAAAAAACAAATCTTGTAAAGTAATTGTTTTTATTCTCTCTCCTGTAGGAAGTTCCCCTGGCTTTGTTACAAAATATCTTTCAGCGGCTTGCTTCATTTGTTTTTCATATCCCCTAAATTTAACTAATGGATAAACTATTAAAAACCAAACAAATAAAGCCACAATTAAAATAGTAACGCTTACTTTTAAATATTTCTTTACCTTTTTATTCATAATTATTCCTCCTCATCCTCTTCATTTTCTACTCCTAAATCAAAAACATATTGCTTATTTCTAATTGTATAGATAAGCTTAATTTCTTTAGCCGTAGAAATTTCACTAGGAACCTTTAAATATAAATATTTACCATAATATTTCGCACTAATGACACTTTTTAAATCAATGATTTTCTCTGTGCCTCCACTATCCTTATAACTAATTTTACCATATTTAGTTGAAAAGTCAATCATGTTCTTACTATCTAATTCATAAGAAGAATAAGTTAAATATAAAATTTTTTCATCATTTTTAGCTTTATATTCTTGCGTTGAGTTATTACAATTACCACTACCACATAACAAATTTTTATAACTTATTGTATCTTCAATAGAAAATTCATCAAAAGCTAATTCTTCTTTTTCACCAAGATAATCAAATTTCATACTTTCTCCCATTTTTAAAATTTTAGTTTTTTCAATCGAAGAAATATCTTTTATATTTAATTTTATTTTTCGTAAATGATTATTACCTTCTAATTCTTGGTAATATAAGACGAATTTATTCTTAGCAAGTTTTTTATCAACTCTGTAAATAATAATTGTTCTAACTGATTGATCTCTACTTACTTCTTGGACTGAATCTAATACTTTACCTAAATCATTAAAATCACTTTCATACGTTTTAGTAGTACTAGCATAATTATTAACACCATTCATAACGTGAAAATTATTTAAATTTACTTCTCTTTTTGCATAATTATTTTTAATAGTTAAGTCAATTATTACAAAATTATTTTTATTAGAAATAACTTCTCCCTTATAATCTTTATCAGTATAATAACTATTATTAATTGTTATTGAATAACCGTTTGCATTAAATGTATCTCCTTGTTTATAAGACTTATTAGTAACAAAAGTATATATATATAGCCTTCTAAGTAAAACCACGCTAATAACAACAATAACAGAATTACAAATCAACTTATGTTCTTGATAAAAATAATTAATATTTCTAAATAATCTTCTAAAAGTTCTTTTAAATGATTCTTTATCAATATCGATATTAATTTCAAATTCTTCTCTATCTTCACTATCTAATTCTAAAAACTCTTGATCTTGATTAAAATTAAACTTTCTTAAGTCAACACCAAAAATTCTTATAAGAAGTATTATAAATACAGGATACTGAAAAAATGATAAGATACCTAAAATATCTCTAATCATTCTTATATTAGTGGTTTCTGTGCCTCCCATATAATTGCTAAAGAAATTTCTTGTCCAAGCAAATATAAAAAATATAGCTATATAAGTAACAACTGGTAATAAATATAATTTCCAAGGTTTATTTTTTCTCTTTAATAGCATTATAAGAAAGATATTACTTACTATAATAATAAACAAAATTAAATATATAAAAAAGTTTATATAACCACTTATAGGTTCATTATAAGAATCATATGAACCAAATTCCATAAATTGACCGACAAAGTTATTTACTAATAAGATTCTATAATAAATAAAAGCGCATAATATTAACAAAAAGATATGAATTTTTTTAAAATTCTTTATTAAAAAAGCATAAGGCTTTCTAAATACCATTCTAACACGCTCCTTATTTTATCCTCTTATACTAGTATAACCTAATTAGTTTTTTTTTTAAAGTTCTTTTTTAACAGAACATTTTCCTTTGTAAACTTTTTTTATTTTTTGTAGAATAAAAAATCTAGAATATATGGTGTCTTTATGTCAAATCACATTAATTTTACACATAATATCCCTAAGGTAACATTTTAGTTTTTTACTATCCTGACTTTTTTATTTATTTTTCAAAGAACTACCTTATATTAGGAGGATTTTAACTTTCTTATTTTCTCTTCCTCTTTATTTATTATATGACCCTTTGCCATCGCTAACATTC
>CANRAX010000033.1 GCA_947628635.1 uncultured Bacilli bacterium
TACTATATAATTAATTCTACCACAAAATTATCTTTTGCAAAACTACAATATGAGGTATAATATAAGAAATTAGTAAGGAGAAGTATTATGAAGGCATTAGTATTATCTGGTGGTGGTTCTAAAGGTTCTTATCAAATAGGTGTTTGGAAAGCATTGAGAAAATTACATATTAAATTTGATATTGTTACAGGAACTTCCGCTGGAGCTTTAAATGGTGCTTTAATAACTCAAGGTAGTTTTTATAAAGCATTAAAGGTTTGGCAAAAAATAAATCTAAAAGTATTATTTGGAGAAGATGCTATTTTATCTAATAATTCTTTAGATATTTACAAAATGTACGGTAAAAACATTCTAAAAAATGGTGGTATGGACGTTAAAGAAATTGAAAATATTATTGATAAAGCCATTAATAAAAATAAATTTTACAAATCAAAAATTAATTATGGTTTAGTTACTTTTAATTTAAGTAAAAATAAACCTATTGAAATAGAAAAGAAAGACATTCCTTCTGACAAATTAGTTGACTACTTAATGGCTTCAGCCAGTTGCTACCCAGCTTTTAAGAAAAAAGACATTGAAGGTTTAAAGTTTATAGATGGCGGTTTTTATGATAATTTACCAATTAATTTAGCTTTAAATATGGGAGCCGATGAAATAATTGCTGTTGATTTAAGAGCTCCAGGAGTTAAAAAAAATCCTAAAAAAAGAATTCCCACAACAACTATCATTCCTAATAATAAATTAACTAATTTTTTAAATTTTTATGAAGAAGGTAACATTAAAAATATTAAATTTGGTTACAATGATACTATGAAAATATACGGTAAACTAGAAGGAAATGAATTTACTTTTAAGAAAAATCATTTAAAGAAAAATTGCAAATATTATCAAGAAATATATGAGCATATTATTAAAAATATCTTAAATTCTAAAACATTAATTAAAGCTATTACAGATGTTTTAAATATAACTACAAATGAAAATGTTAATTCAAGAGAAAATATTTTTCTAAAAATTATGGAACAAACTGGTAAAAGTTTTAATCTTGATGAAACTATAATTTATTCATACAAAAAGTTTAATAGACTTTTAAAAAAACAACTTAACAAGTATTTAAAAAATAACAATCTTCAAAATAAAAAGATTGCAACGGAAATTGAGTTATATAAAAAATTAAAAGAAAGTAATTATAAAGAACTTCAAAAGAAAGTTTTAACTCATCCTTTTGAATTATTAAAAGCTATTTATCTTTTTTCTATAAGTGAGGCTTAAAATGAATAGTTTTCAATATTCTAATACTAATAAAAGATATCATACTTTAGATTATTATTATAAACAGAAGTTTAATTCTAAAGTCTTTAAAGTATCTTTAAATGCGAATTTTTCGTGTCCTAATATTGATGGCACTGTTGGATATGGTGGTTGCATATATTGTTCTAAGAGTGGCAGTGGTGAATTTGGTGGCAACAAAGAAGAAGCATTGGAAAAACAATTTATTCAAGTAAGAGATATGATGTTAAAAAAATGGCCCAAAGCTAAGTACATTGGTTATTTTCAAGCGCATACTAATACTTACGCTCCCGTAGCTGAACTACAAAAAATGCATAATTTAATTTTAAGACAAAAAGATGTAATTGGTCTAAATATTGCTACTCGTCCCGATGCCATAAGTGAAGAATGTCTTAATTATTTAGAGAATTTAAATAAAAAGACATTTTTAACAATTGAGTTAGGTCTTCAAACCATAAATGAAAAAACATCTAAATTAATAAATAGATGTCATACTTTAAAATGCTTTGAAGAGATGGTAAAAAAATTACGTCAAAGAAATATCAATGTTGTCGTTCATATTATCAATGGACTTCCTTTTGAAACAAAAAAAGACATGCTTGAAACAATTAAATATTTAAATAAACTTGATATACAGGGTATAAAAATTCATATGCTTAGTATTTTAAAAGGTACCGCTCTTGAGAAAATGTTCAAAGAAAAACCTTTCAAAATTTTAACTAAGGAAGAATACATTGATATAGTTATAAGCCAATTAGAATTACTACGCCCTGAAATAGTAATCCATCGTATCACTGGTGATCCTAAAGTTGATGACTTAATTGAACCAGATTGGCTCATAAAGAAAGTATCTTTAATCAATGACATTGATAAAGAAATGGTAAAAAGAAATACTTATCAAGGCCAAAAGTTAAAAAAATATAAATAAGTTTAAACAGTTTCTCAATCTAATGGAAACTGTTTTGTTTTTACAAAGCAAAAAAAAGAAGCCTTTTTACTTCTTTGTCTTTTCAATACTTTCACTTAGCGTAGTTCCAATTGTTGTTAAATTTTGCAAGTCACTTGGTACAATTATTTTTGTAGCTTGTCCGTTAGCAACTTCTACCATAGCTTCATAGCTTTTTAACTTTAAAACAGCTTCGTCTGCTTTAGCGTCACGTAATAGTTTTAAACCTTGAGCTGTTGCTTCTTGGATTTTAATAATTGCTTCTGCCTCACCAATTGCTTCCCTAATATGCGCCTCTTTTTTAGCATCAGCACGTAAAATGGTGCTTTCTTTTTCACCTTCAGCAATTAAAATAGCAGCCTTTTTCTCACCTTCAGCTTTCAATATAGCTTCACGTCTTTCACGTTCAGCACGCATTTGCTTTTCCATTGCTTCTTGTATATCATGAGGTGGTAAAATATTTTTTACTTCAACTCTATTAACTTTAATACCCCAAGGATCTGTTGCTTCATCCAAAATAGAACGCATTTTTGTATTAATTACATCTCTTGAAGTAAGTGTTTCATCAAGTTCAAGTTCTCCAATAATATTTCGAAGTGTCGTTGCTGTCAAATTTTCAATCGCGTTAACAGGATTTTCAACACCATAAGTATAAAGTTTAGGATCAGTTATTTGAAAATAAACAACTGTATCAATTTGCATCGTAACATTATCTTTAGTGATTACTGGTTGTGGAGCAAAGTCTTTAACAATTTCCTTTAAATTTACATTATTGGCAACTCTTTCAACGAAAGGAATTACATAATGTAGTCCTGTTTGCAACGTTCTATGATAAGCTCCCAATCTCTCAACAACATAAGCTCTTGATTGTGAAATTATTTTTATTCCTGATGCTCCTATAACAATAATGATAATTAAAATTATTAATCCATATCCCATTTATTTTTCCTCCTTACAAACGACAAGTTTTACGCCATCAACGGCTTTTACTATTACCTTTTGTCCTACATCAAATTCCTCTTTAGCTATGGCTGTCCAAACATTTCCCATTACTTTCACTTCACCATATTCATCTTCTGTAATCTTTTTAATTACTTCAGCTTTTTTACCAATTACTCTATCAAAATTAGTTGGAACAACTTTAATAGCTTTAAATTTTTTAACAATTGGCTTAGTAAGCAAAAGAGCGATAATACTCACAACAACAAACACTATTATTTGTATAACCACATTGTCCGTTAAAAAGGTACTAAGAAAAGCTACTAAACTTCCTATGGCAAACCAGATAGAAACCAAATTTACCGTTACTAGCTCAATAAAAAGCAAAACGACAAAAGTAATAAACCAAGCATACGACATAAAACTCACCTCTTTACCGCTATTATATGCCAAAAAATGTCCATTTTCAATACAATAAAATAAAAAATTCTTGTTAAAAATAGCAATTTATAGTATGATGAAGATATATAGTGGGAGTGTGAAAAAATGAATAATAAACAGAAACGTACTTTATCAATAACTTTAGCAAGTTGGGGAATAGTAATGATAGGTAGTGGTTTAGCAATGAACGCTTCTGTCCATCCCATAGTTCAAACCTCTTATTCATTAGACATTAATCATGTAAAAGTAAATGAAGCAAAAACAAATGAAATTGTTTTAAAAGAAATAACTATTGAAATAAATAATCCTTTAAGTGTCAATGTAAAAGACTACTTAGAAAATGTAGAGCAAATCGATGAAAATACTTTAAAAGCCTTGAAACTTGATACTTCAAGAGTAAAAGTAAGTGAAGCTGGACAATATACTTATACTATTACATTTAAAAAGAAAAAATATAATGGAACAGTCATTGTAAAAGAAAAAGCATTACCAAACGTTGAACTAAAATTAAAAGAAATTAAATTAGAATTAGGTAAAGCTTTACCATTACCAAATGAAACTAATAATTTTGATTATTCCTTCTATGTTGAAAATGAATTAACCGATGAAATGAAGTCTAATATGGAATTAGATATAACAAAGGTAAACACATCAGTAGAAAATGAATATGGATACGATTATTACATAACTTATAATGGCACAAAGTATCAAGGAAAAATTATAGTTTATGTTCCAGTTCCAACATATACTGTTCAGCAAGAACAAACAACTACAACTCCTACTACTTCACAAGAACCAACTCCAGAAAAACATTACTGCGAAAAAGTAAATGATTTATACTATGATAAAGATGGTAACACTGTTTCAGAAAAACAATTTAATGAATCTTGTAACAAAACTCCATCAATACCAATTATTCCTTAACTAAGTATTTTTTAGCAATTATTCCAAAAAAAATAACTTTCAATATGTAAGTTATTTTTTTAATCTATTCCAATTATTTTTTCTTCAACTAAATCAATATTTTCATAGTTAGCTTTTTTAGGCAATCCAGGCATAGTCATTATATTACCAAGTAAAACTGTAATTATGCCAGCTCCATTATAAAGCGTTATATCCCTAACTGTGACCTCAAAATCAGTTGGTACTCCGATTTTTTTTGCATCATCTGACAAAGAATATTGTGTTTTGGCAACACAAATAGGAAGATAAGAAAGATTGTTCTTTTCTAACAATTTTATTTTTTCTAAAGCTTCAGCACTATACTTAACATCTCGTGTAGAATATATTTCAAAAGCTACTTTTTTTATTTTTTCCTTTATACCTAAATTATCTTCATATAAAAGACTAAATTCATTATTACATTCACATAACTCTAAAACTTTTTTGGCTAAACAGATAGCTCCCTGTCCACCGTCTGAATAAGCAGTACTTACTTCAAAAGGCATTCCTTTTTCACTACAATGTTCCTTAATTGTCTCAATTTCTTCTTTCGAATCAGTATCATATCTATTTAAGCAAACAACAACATTTTTACCAAATTTTTTCAAATTCATATAATGTTTATCTAAATTAGCTAGTCCCTTCTTCAAAGCCAAATCATTTTGTTCATAAATGTCTTCTTTATTAACGCCTCCATGATATTTTAAAGCTTTTACAGTAGCAACTAAAACCGTACAATCTGTTTTAATACCAGCCTTACGACACTTTATATCATAAAACTTTTCCGCTCCTAGATCAGCTCCAAAGCCAGCTTCTGTTACAACATAATCAGCTAAACCCAAAGCCATCTTAGTAGCATTAACGCTATTACAACCATGAGCTATATTAGCAAATGGTCCGCCATGAATAAGAACTGGGTTATTTTCTAAAGTTTGAACTAAATTAGGCAAAAAGGCATCCTTCAATAAAACTGCCATAGCTCCTTCAACTTTTAAATCCTTGGCATAAACAAATTCATTTTTACCATTTAAAGCAACAACTATTTTTCCAAGTCTTTCTTTTAAATCTGAAAAGGAATCAGCTAAACAAAATAAAGCCATAATTTCACTAGCCGCAGTTATATTAAAAGAATCCATTCTATTTTCTAATTTAATGTTTCGTAAAGCTCTATCATTAACGTCTAAACATCTTTTAAACAAGACTTCTTTAATATCAAGTTCATTTCCTTGAAAAATATGATTATCAATTGCTGCACAAAGCAAATTATTAGCAGACTCAATAGCGTGAAAATCCCCCGTAAAATGCAAATTTATATCTTCCATAGGCACTACTTGACTGTAACCACCACCTGTTGCTCCACCTTTCATACCAAAAACAGGTCCCATAGAAGGTTCTCTAAGTACAGCTAAAGAACTTTTCCCTAAATACGATAAAGCATCATGCAAACCTATACTGACTGTCGTTTTACCTTCTCCATAAGGTGTTGGACTTATTGCTGTTACCAAAATTAGCTTACCTTTAGGAGCAAGTATTTCTTTTTTTATCTTTGCCTTATCATAACCATAAGGAATAATATCTTGATTATTAAGACCTAACTTAGAAGCAACTTCAGCAATTTCTAATTTATTACTATTTTGACTAATTTCAATATCTGTCATATAATCACCTCTTTTTAACAATTATAGCACATTTATATTTAAATAATTTAAAGTAAATTAATTTTAATATTACTTATAAAATTATATTAAAAATTACTAAAATTTTACCCAAAAATAATTTAAAAAACTTATAAAAAAATTTTTTAATAATTTCTACTAAGCAAAAATAAATTTTTCTCTTAGACATTTTTAAAATTATCATAAATTAATTCTTAAATTTAAAAATTTCCTCATTTGCAGTAAAAAAAAATTAATGTTATTATCTATCTCGTTAAGAAAAAAAAAGGAGGGATAAATTGAAAAAAATTTTATTTTTCTTAATAGTAACAACTAGCTTCATCTTCTTACCGCACATGGCTCATGCTCAAACTTATCATTTTTATGGAGCCGAATTTTTAGATGGAATCTATCTAAAACGTCATGATTCCTCTACCAATACAACATACTATCAAGCAGCACAAGTTTATAGACACTTTGAAACAAATGACGTTGCTTATTGTATTGAGCCATTTATTGGTATATCGGAAAATAGTGAATACACAGAAACTTTTTTCCCTAACAATCTTACAGAAACTCAAAGAAAAAATATTTCAGCTCTTGCTCATTATGGATATGGTTATGGCAATCACACTGATATAAAATGGTTTGCTATAACACAAGTACTAATTTGGAAAGAAGCTAATCCTAATGACGATTTTTATTTCACTGATTATTTAGATGGTAATCGTATTGATCGTTTTACAGATGAAATTAATGAATTACAAAATTTGGTAGCTCAAAGTTATATAAAGCCATCTTTTGATAGTCAAACATTTTACATTGTAAAAGGAAAAGATTTAGTAGTTACAGATACTAATAATATTTTAGATTTGTATTCATCTCCAATCGATATTGCCAAAATATCTGGTAACACCTTAACAGTTACTGACTTAAACGAAGGATCTCACCAAATTGCTTTAAATAGAAAAGATAACAAATATGGTACACCAGTAGTTTTTTATCAATCAGCTGATAGTCAAGATGTATTAAAAATAGGTGATTTAGATTACACTTATACTATAATTTACATATCTGTGGATAGCAACAAAGTTATATTAAATAAAATAGACAAAGATACTAAATCAACAAAATCAAATGGAGAAGCTATTTTAGATGGTGCTGTATTTGAATTATTAAATTCTAAAAAAGAAAAAATTAAAACTATAACTTTGAAAAAAAATACTGCAACTTTAGAAAATTTAGATTATGGAACTTATTATCTTAAAGAAATAAAAGCTGGAGAAGGCTATACTATTAATAAAAAGTTAATTGAATTTACTGTTTCAGCAAAAAATCGTTCTATTACCTTAACTTTAGAAAATGAAGTTATTAAAAGTAAGCTAAAAATTTATAAAGAATATGGGGAAAACGATAACTTTTCTCCAGAAGCTAATATTCAATTTAATATTTATAATTCAAAAAAAGAGTTAATTAAATCAATAACTACTAACGAATTAGGCTATGCCGAAGTAGAATTGCCTTACGGTAATTACTATTTAGAGCAAGTAAATACTACGGAGGGATATGAAAAAGTAGAACCAATTTCTTTTAAAGTAAAAGATACAAAAGATATTACTTATAAATTAAAAAATTATAAAATAAAAGTTCCAGATACAAAAAGCAACAGTTTCTTTGGTTCACTTATATCTTTTTTATCAGATCTTATATGCTAAAAAAATTATTTATAATACTTCTTTTATTTATATTACTTCTATTTTTAGCTAGTACATTAAAGCTAAATAAAAATACTATAATATCTACCAATATTTTAAGTAAATCACCAATAAATAATATTTTAAATTTTAATACTACTGAAAATAACACTAAAAACGTAACTAAAAAAGACAATATTTTTGGTAAAATAATCATTGATAAATTAAATATTAACCGAAACCTATATAGTGTAGATAGTGAAGAAAATAATGTTGATAAAAATATCACTATTTTAAAAAATTCTACTACACCCGATCATGAAAACAGTATTATGTTTATTGCCGCTCATTCAGGAACAGGTAGAGCTTCCTACTTTAAGCACCTCGATAATTTAACCATTGGTGATGAAATTAAATTAATTTATAAAGATAAAACTTATTACTATAAAGTAAAAAATATTTGGGAGGAAAAAAAAGACGGCGATATTAATATTTTAAGAGAAGAACAAAAACAGTTAATTTTAACTACATGTAGCCCAACAAAAGACAATATGCAATTAGTTATAAATTGCGTTGAAGAAAAATAATTCATAAAAAAAGACTTAAATCTTTTTTGAACTGAACTAAATCCTTTGATAAGGAAATAAAATTCAAATCAAATTAGGTTTAAAGCCTTTTTTATTTTGTCAATACTTCTAATGCTGCTTTCAATTGTTTATCAGTTTCATCACATGGATTATCATAATATTCTTTATTTTGTAATTCATGAACATCTGGAGTTAATCCTTTTTTATCTATCCATTCGCCTTTCGAAGTCAACCATTTTTCCGTTGTATATTTAATACTTGCACCAGTTGATAAATTTATAGATTTTTGAACTGTTCCTTTACCAAAAGTTATTTCTCCAACAAAGGTAGCCTTTTTATAGTTCTCCATAAAGCAAGAGATAACTACTTCAGCAGCCGAAGCCGTTGAGTTACTACCTAATAAGACAACTGGATAAGTTCTTTTTTCATTATCTGAAGCATAATATTTTTTTATTTTACCTTTTGTCTCAATTTGATATAAAACTGTTTTTTTATCGAAGAATAAATCCAAAACTTTCTTAGCTTGATCTAAATAACCACCTGGATTATCTCTTAAATCTATTATCAATGAATCTATTTTTTTCTTTTCTAAAGATTCTAATTCCTTTTTTACTTGTTTATATACATTAGCAGAAAATGATTCTATATACAAATAGCCTATCTTTTTATTATCTTTTTCAATAATCTTACTATATGTATAATCAAGTTCTATTTTTATTCTTTTTATTTCTAAATTCTTTTCTTTACCATTTCTTAATACAGTGATTTTTACTATTGTATTAGCTTCTCCTTTGACTAAATTAGCTATTTCATCACTACTAGAATCTTTAACATCTTTTCCATCAATTTTAACAATAATATCATCGACTTTCAAACCAGCTTTTTCAGCAGCTGAATTTTCATATACTTCTACAACTTGATTTTGACCATCGACTGTTTGAATGGCCGCTCCAATTCCTACATAGGATCCTTGCACAGACTCTTTAAACTCACTTGCTACTTCATCATCCATAAAGATGCTATTAGAATCATCCAAAGTTCCTACCATTCCAGAAATAGCAGCATTAAGTAATTTTTTACCACTAATTTCATTATAATAATTATTTCTTATAGTATCATACACTTGAATAAATTCTTGTAATTCATCAGATACTTTCTCACCTGACATTGGATTTCTTTTATAAGTTAATATAAAACCAACAGTTATTCCAAAAAATATTGAAATAAGTACAATAAATACAACTTCTAAAACATTAAAAGAAAAATTTTTCTTTTCATAATCAATCGTTTTATCTACTTTTTTTTCTTTTTTATCTACTTTCTTTTCCATATTTATATACCTCTTAACACTAAATTTTAAGCTAAATAATTTAAAATATTATCCGTTCCCTGAATATATTCAGAAACTTTATCATTACTAAATTTAATTAAAGTCGGACCGTTTATCATCAATTCAGTCACATCTTTAGGCTCTTTATTAACTTCTTCATCAGTAACATACTCTTTATTAAAAATATTACTCATATCAGCTTCATATAAAGGAAGTCTATCAGATTTATTTCTATAATCACTTACTTTACTAGTAATGGAACTTAAGTCCGAATTAGTTTTATCATAATAAACAACAAGATATTCTTTACCAGCTCTATTGAAACTAGAACCAACTAAAATTTCTTCACTTTGTATTTCAGTTTCAATTTCTTCATTTGCATCATTATTGTCACTTTTATCAGTCATTTTAACCGTTATTAAATAAAATATTCCTAAGAAAATTAAAACAACTAATATAACTATTATTATATTTTTTAACTTAACATTTTGATCAAATTCATTTTCAGTTTGCATTCTCTTTGCCATACAAAATCACCATAATAATTGTACCAACTTTCTAAAAAAAAGTCCATTGATAGGCTGAAATTAGTGTAAAATAACTTTATTTACAATAATTTTCAATTAAAAAAAATTATGAAGAAAATAAATTCTTCACAATTATTTATGCAAATTGCGTACAATTATTGAGCTTCAACTATTAATTTAATAGCTGTTCTTTCTTCACCATCAATTACAATATCTTGAAAAGCTGGTATACAAACTAAATTTTTCCCCGAAGGGGCAACAAATCCACGTGCAATAGCAATTGCTTTTATAGCTTGATTAAGTGCTCCAGCACCTACTGCTTGTATTTCAACATTGCCTTTCTCACGAAAAACATTAGCTAAGGCACCTGCTACACTATTAGGATTTGATTTACTACTTACTTTTAGTGTTTCCATTATTCTAAACATTCCTTTCCGCTTCACTACGTTTTGCTTAAGCCACAAACCGCAATGAAAATAATTATCT
>CANRAX010000034.1 GCA_947628635.1 uncultured Bacilli bacterium
AACCTCATTCAGTGTTCAAAACTTATACATAACTGTCTATATGTGGCGCAGAACCAAATAAAAAAAAGTCTTTAATAAGACTTTCCCCACATAACTACATGCTTTGCTTCTTTACCACAACAAACACATTTATCATTTACTTTTTCATTTTCTAAAATACACCTTGAGCCAAAACCATTTGTATCAGCTTTTACTTGTTCTTCACAAGTTTCACTTCCACACCAGCTGGCCTTAACAAAGCCTATCTTCTCTGAAGCAACCTTTTCAAATTCATCCATACTAGAAACTTCATAAATATGTTCATCTAAGAACTTTTTAGCTTTTGCATACATATTTTTTTGAATTAGTTCCAAAATTTCTGGAACTTTTTTAGTTAACTCATCTAATTTTACAACTATTTTTTCTTGATTATCTCTTCTAACTATTATACATTGATCATTTTCTATATCCTTTGGTCCAATTTCTATTCTAATTGGAATACCTAACATTTCTTGTTCCGAAAATTTAAAACCTGGTGTCTTTTCACTATCATCAATTTTTACACGTATTTCTTGCTCTTTCAAAATAGTTACTAATTCCTTGGCCTTATCTAGAACTCCTTCTTTATGTTGAGCAATTGGAATAACCATTACTTGTGTAGGAGCAATTCTTGGTGGCAATACCAATCCACTATCATCACCATGAACCATAATAATTGCCCCAATTATCCTAGTTGACATTCCCCAAGATGTTTCATAAGCACTATGCAAATTATTTTCTTTATCTAAATACTTAATTCCAAAAGCATCCGCAAAACTGTGTCCGAAATAATGACTTGTAGCAGATTGCAAAGCCTTTCCATCATACATCATTGCTTCGATTGTATAAGTGGCTTCAGCTCCAGCAAATTTATCACTTTCCGTCTTTCTACCACATACTAAAGGAATTGCTAAATCCTCAGTTACAAAATCATAATAAATTTTAAACATTTCTTCACATCTTGCTTTTGCTTCTTCATCAGTTGCATGAAGCGTATGACCTTCTTGCCATAAAAATTCCCTTGAACGTAAAAATGGTCTTGTTGTCTTTTCCCAACGTAAAACAGAATTCCATTGGTTCCAAACTAAAGGTAAATCTCGATAAGACTTTACAATTTTTTGCCAATAATCACAAAATAGGGTTTCACTTGTTGGTCTAATACAAAATCTCTCCTCAAGCTCTTCCAATCCACCATGTGTAACCCAAGCAACTTCTGGGGCAAAGCCCTCAATATGATCTTTTTCCTTTTGCAATAAAGACTCTGGTACTAAAACAGGTAAATAAACATTGGAAACACCCGTTTCTTTAAATCTTTTATCCAAGTCATTTTTAATATTTTCCCAAAGAGCATATCCATTCGGCAAATAGTTTAAACATCCTTTAACACTTGAATAATCACAAAGTTTTGCCCCTTTAACAACATCAGTGTACCATTGTGCAAAATCAACATTACGGGCTGTTATCTTTTCAACTAATTTTTTTTCATTTGCCACAAACATCTCTCCTTTTTTCTAACCATAATATTATCATAGATTTAAAACATATTCAAATAATTGTTTATTATTAATCATATTACTTAAATTTTTTTTATAAACTTAAATAGGTGATTTTATGTTTAAAAAGCTAATTTTTTTTCTTGTCTTTGTGATTTCTTTAAACTTCACCCCTGTTCATGCAGCAACATCTAGTATAGTAATGGATTTAGATACTGGTAGAGTTCTTTATCAAAAAAATATTCATGAAAAAAGACTCATTGCTTCAACTACCAAAATACTAACTGCAATAGTTACTTTAGAAAATATTGACATAAATAAAGAAGTTACCATTGGAGAAGAAGTTTTAAAAATGTATGGAACAAATATTTATATCGAAGTAGGGGAAAAGATAAAAATAAAAGATTTACTATATGGTTTACTTTTACGAAGTGGTAATGACGCCGCTGTTGCTTTAGCTGAAGCAGTTAGTGGTAATGAAGAAGACTTTGTCGAGCTAATGAATAAAAAAGCTCAAGAGATAGGAATGAACGATAGCATATTCGCTAATCCCCACGGCCTTGATGATGATACAAAAAACTATTCAACTGCTTATGATATGGCTCTTTTGTCAAAATATGCTAATCAAAATAAAACTTATCGCAAGATAGTTAGTACCAAAAAATATTCTGCTCAAACCAAAGACAAAAACTATTTATGGTATAACCGCAACAAATTACTTACTAATTACGAATATTGCACAGGTGGTAAAAATGGTTATACTCCTTCTGCTGGTAAAACTCTCGTTACAACAGCTTCTAAAAATAACCTCAATTTAACTGTTGTAACTTTAAATGATCCTGATGAATATGACACCCATGAATATTATTATGAAAAATCTTTTAAAAATTATCGTAACTATCTTCTCATAGATAAAGACAACTTTAAGATTGATAAAAATTTTTATAACGGCGATGTGTATTTAAAAAAGTCTTTTTATTATCCTTTAACTGTTCCTGAAACCAAAGAAATAAAAACAGTTCTTTCTATTGATAATAAAAAATCTCAAAATAAAATTGTTGGTCAAATAAATATCTATTTAAAAGACGATTTAATAGGAAAGGTTGACATATATAAACATTTCCAAGAAAAAAAGACTAAAAGTCTTTTCGAAAAAATTAAAGATTTTTTTAAATAATTATTTATTAGAAAATCTAAAAAAATTAATACTTGGACGACAAAATAATCTAATATCAAACTTACTTGTTCCAAGACCACTTGATACATAAATTAAAGTATCATTATCTTTATAAAATTCATCATAATAAGTTTTACTTCCCTTAAATCTTAATAATGGTCCAATAAAAGGAATTTTTATCTCTCCATTATGGGAATGTCCTGCTAAAACTAAATCAGTATTATATTTTCCTTTTATATTTTCGTAATTATCTCCTTCATGCATTAAAGATATTGTATAAATATTAGAATTATATCCTTCTTGATTAAAATAACCAAATGTCTTATCTATATCACTTTCCTCTTTTAATAAACTTCCACTTCCAGTTATCAAAAGAGGATTATTGCTATCTTTATAAATTAAATCATAATCATTATTTAAAATAGAAAAATCACTTTGTTTTAATATAGTATTAAATTGCTCACCGTCCATTTCTCCCATAACAGCATATTTTCCTAAAGATACTTCAATATTCTGTAAAAGTTTAATCAATTTTTCTTGTTCTTTATTTTTTAATTTATAATTACTATCTATTATATCTCCCGTAAAAACAACAATATCAGGTTTTCTTTTATTAATTAATTTAACTAAATTTTTAGTATTTTCATAAGTAAAAGTGCTTCCATAATGTAAATCACTAAATTGAATAAGTTTTAAACCATTGAATTCTTCGGGTAATTTTTCACTTATAATTCTTTTTTCCTTAACAATAATCTTTACTGTTGAAATATAAGTTGTATAAAAGAAAATAGCCACTGAAATTAAAGCTATAATTAAGATAAACTTTATAACTTTTATTATTATACTTTTTCTTTTTTCTTTTTTTTCTTCATCAAAAATTTCATCTTGTTTTTTTTGACTTCGCTCTTCCCTTGTCATTCATTTCACCAACTTTATATCTTTATTTTAACAGATTAACATAAAACTTTCCATCTTTTTAATTATTAAGAAGTATAATTTACAATTTTTATTTTACGTGATAAACTTAAAGTGGTGAAGAAAATGAAGTATGATGTTGTAATTATTGGAGCTGGACCAGCAGGTCTATTTAGTGCTTATGAATTAATTACTAAAAAGAAAAATTTGAAAATTGCTATACTTGACAAGGGTAGTAGGGTAAAAAGTCGTGTTTGTCCTATGAATAAATTTAAAGTTCCTTGTAAGAATTGTAATCCTTGTGCTATTCTTTCTGGATACGGTGGCGCTGGAACCTTTTCTGATGGTAAACTTAATTTTATTCCTCGTCTTGGAAAAAGTGATTTAACTAAATACATGTCTGAAAGTGAAGCTAATAAATTAATTGATGAAACAGAAATAATTTTTAATAAATTTAATATGGATTCTAAAATATATCCTTCTAATATGAAAGAAGCTGAAGAAATAAGAAAAAAAGTTGCTATTGCTGGGGCTAAACTTCTTTTGATTAAACAAAAACATTTAGGTAGTGATCACTTACCAGAATATATTGAAGGAATATGCTCTTTCCTAGAAGAAAATGGTGTAACTTTATATGAAAGAACAACAGTAACAGATATTAAAACTTTAGAAGCCGATAAGCATGAAATTACTTACAATGTAAATGGTAAAGACGAAATAATAACTTGTAGCAATGTTATTGTGGCACCAGGTAGGACAGGTGCTAAATGGATCCAAGAATTAGCTGATAAATATAATATTCCTTATTTATCTCAAAGCATTGAAATAGGTGTTCGTGTTGAAGTTCGTAAAGATATCATGGAAGATTTAACTAATATTATTTATGATCCAACTATTTTTATAAAAACCAAAACTTATGGTGATGAAATAAGAACTTTCTGTACTAATCCAGGAGGCTTTGTAGCAAAAGAAAATTATTATGGTTATATTTGTGTAAATGGGCATGCTTTAAAAGATATAAAAAGCAACAATACAAATTTTGCTTTTATTTCCAAAGTTAATTTAACTCAGCCAGTAACTAATACAAGGGAATATGGTGAGTCAATTGCTCGTATTGCCAATGTTTTAGGAGATGGTAAGCCTATTATACAATCACTTAAAGATTTAAGAAGTTCCAGAAGAAGTGAATGGCACCGTCTTAACAAAGGTTTTGTTGAACCAACTTTAAAAGATTGTGTAGCAGGAGACTTAGCCTTAGTAATGCCTCACCGAATTATTACCAATATTTTAGAAGGTCTTGAAACTCTTGATAAAATCATTCCAGGTGTCGCTAATGATGATACGCTTTTGTATGGACCAGAAATTAAATTCTTTAGTAATGAAATTGAAACAAATAATAAATTTAAATTAGAAGTAGCAAATATTTATTTTGTTGGTGATGGAGCAGGTAAAGCTGGAAATATAGTTACTGCTGCTGCCACTGGTTTAGTTGCCGCTCGTGATATTATTGAAAGGATGTAGAAAATAATGAAAAAGAAAATATTATTTTTAGTAATCTTAATGCTTTTTTTAACTGGATGTGGAAAAAAAGTAGAAATCAAAGAAGATTTACTTGGAATAAAATATGACGTTGAAGGAAATGAAGCTCAACTTGATAACTATGATACAGAAAATCCCGTTGTAGCCATGTATGTAAAAAAATATGGTTCAATTGTTATAGAACTTTATCCTGATGTTGCTCCTAACACCGTAAACAATTTTATTTCTTTAGTAAAAAGTGGTTTTTATGATGAAAATACTATTCATAGATTAGTTCCAGGCTTTGTCTTACAAGGAGGCGATCCTGATGGTAATGGAACTGGTGGACCAGGATACTCAATTAAAGGTGAATTTGCTAGTAATGATTTTGAAAATAATTTAAAGCACGAAAAAAAAGTTGTATCTATGGCTCGTAGTCAAGATAAAGATAGTGCTGGTAGTCAATTTTTCATTATGTTAGATACAGCTTCAAACTTAGATGGTGAATATGCTTCTTTTGGTAAAGTAATTGATGGCTGGGATAATGTTTTAAATATTGAAAAAAATGAAAAAGTAGCTGATAGTCAATCTGGAAAATTAAGAACAAATTTAAGAATAAAAAAAGTTCTAATTGATTTAAAAGGTAAAGAATATCCTGAAGTAGAAAAAATAACAAGCTAGAAATAATCTAACTTGTTTTTAGCTAATTAATCATCTAAATATGTTACCGGAACATCAGGTTTTATAGATAATTTTAAAGTCTTTTGATGTTCTTTTTCAAGTTGTCTATAAGTAACATTTGATTTATCAAACAAATACTTAGAAGCGACTGTTTCTTTAGAATTGGCATATTTATCTGATAAGTAAATTACTTCTTTTATACCAAACTGAATAATTTCCTTTGCACATTCATTACAAGGAAACAAATCAACGTAAATGCGTGCTCCTTTTAAAGAAAGTCTATTTCCATTGGCAATAGCATTTCTTTCAGCATGACAAACATATAAGTATTTTGTTTCTAAATCTTCGCCATCTCTATCCCACGGAAATTCATCATCATTAAAATTATTAGGCGTACCGTTATAACCTATTGCCAAAACCCTATTATTCTCATCAACAATACAAGCACCAACTTGAGTTGAAGGATCTTTACTTCTAGCTCCGGCTAATTTAGCAATACTCATAAAAAATTCATCCCAGCTCAAATAGTCTTGTCTTTTGTTTCCTAATTTTTCTTTATTAATCTCCATATACTCCTCCCATTTTTATTGTAGCAATACTTTTTTAAATTTACAATATTTTCTTCTTTCATATTCTAAGGAAAATGAGTAAAAATTATTATACTAATAAATTAATGATTTGTAAATTCATCAATTTACTAATCAGTATTATACGTGATATAATGATATAGAAGTGATGAAAAATGAAAGAACTAAAGAAAAATCTCCATTTTGCTTGGAAATATGCTAAATACCAAAAGAAAAACCTTTTCTTTTTAATTTTTTGTAATTTTTTAAGCATTGTAATAAGTGTTATTGTACCTATATTTAGTGCTAAGATAATAGTAAAATTAACGGCTAATGAACTTTATCAAGTAATAATGATTTCTCTCATAATTTTATTAATAGAATTAACAAGTAATGTAGTTCATTATTTTCGTCGTAATTTATCTTCAGTGGTTTATCGAGAAACTTTTAAAAAAATCCAGATTGATTTAGGAAGAGAAATTTTAAAATTAGAAAATAAATGTTTAGATGAAACTTCTTCTGGTGTTTTTATTCAAAGACTTACTAATGATACTGGAAAAATTGCTGATCTTTTTAATTCTCTTAATATGGATTTAACTAATATATTAGCTAACATAGGTATTTTTGTTGCTATTTTTCTAATTAATAAAACAGCCTTTTTCTTTATTTTAATCATGGTTATATTTATGTATATAGTAGAACAAAAAAGAATAACTACTCGTACGAAAAATGATAAAGCTCTTCGCAAAACTAATGAAAAAGTAGCTGGTTTTGTCTCTGAATTAGTTAGAGGTTGTCGTGATATTAAAATGCTTAGTGCTGAAGATAGTTTTATGAGAGAATTAGAAGGCAAAATTGTTGATTTAAATGATGAAAGATATAAGATGTTAAAAACAGACTCTAAATATAGTTTAACAAGAGATTTTATGTTAGATTCTTTTGATACTATTTTAATAGCCTTATTAGTTTATTTAATTTTTACAAAGCAATTAGTAGTCGCAACAGCTTTAGTTATTTACAATTATATGGGTCGTGTTACTTCTATTGTTACTTTTTTTAGCATGTTATTAGAAAAATTAAAAGATTTTAATCTTTCAGCCGAACGAATTTTTTCTATTTTAGAGAGTCCTGAATTTCCTAAAGAAAAATTTGGTACTAAACATTTATCTAAAGTTAAGGGCAATTTCGAATTTAAAAATGTAACTTTTTCTTATAATGATGAACAGCCAGTTTTAAAAAATATTAGTTTTAAAGTTAAAGCTAATGAAACAGTAGCCTTTGTTGGTAAAAGTGGAGCTGGTAAAACTACCATTTTTAATCTTTTATGTAAAATGTATGAATTAAAAAAAGGTGTCATTACTATTGATGGAGAAGATATTAAAACTCTTGATAAGTCTTCTATTCGAGATAATATAACAATCATTAGTCAAAATCCTTATATTTTTAATTTAAGTATTAAAGATAACCTTCGTCTTGTGAAAGAAAATTTGACAGATGAGGAAATGATTGAGGCTTGCAAATTAGCTTGTCTTGATGATTTTATTAATACTCTTCCTAATAAATATGACACTATTGTAGGTGAAGGTGGGATTAGCTTAAGTGGTGGACAGCGTCAACGATTAGCTATTGCTAGAGCTTTAGTTCAAAAAACAGAGATAATTCTTTTTGATGAAGCAACAAGTGCTCTTGATAACGAAACTCAAATGCAAATTCAACAAGCAATAGATAACTTGAAAAAAGACTATACTATCTTAATAATAGCTCATCGTTTAAGTACTATAATTAACAGTGATCATATCTTATTTTTAAACAATGGTCAAATAGAAGATATTGGAACACACGAAGAATTATTACAAAAAAATAAGAATTATAAAAATTTATATGAGGCAGAACTTGAAAAATAAGCCTTTTTCTGTTAAAATATAGCAACAGAAATGAGGAATACTATGAATTCTAATATTGACAATATATATTCTTTTAGTGAAGAAGAACTTCTTTGTACTTTATTAATAAGAGAAAACTTTAAAGACACAGAAATTTCTAATAGCTTTTATAGTATGGAAGAAATTTTATCAGCAATTTTATATAAATATCTTGAAAAATATGAAAAATGTGATTTAACTGAAGAAGAATTAATTAATTGGTTAAAGAAAAATAGTCGTTATAATCTTTTAACCGACTTAATTAAAAATGAAATAAAAAAATTGCTTTTTCCACAAGAAATAAATGGTAAAATAGTTGACACTACGGATGAATTTGTTTATACAAACTTAGAAGCTTTGTTAGAGATTATGAAAGATGAACTTTTTTATAATATTGAATTTGAAAAAAACTATAATCCTAAAAAGGTAAAAAAACTACCTTCCTTAAATGAACAAGATTTTGATATCTACATTAAAAGTTTTTTAAAAATTGTTGATCCTTCTTCAGAATGGCAAGAAATTTATGAAAAAGCTTTAAAAAATGGCAATATTATTTTTACTGCTAAAGATGACCTAGAAACGAAAAAAAAGATTTTTGAAAAATTTTCTTTAAAGCAATATGGTTTTAAAGTTGAAGATTTCCGTTGGAATTGTTTTTTTTCATATAATGAAGAACCTTATATAATTATTGAAAGAAATTATGATATTGGCGATTTTTGTTCTTTTATTCATGAATTTTCGCATTTTTTACAATCTATAAATAAAAATGATAATAAAATTCCTCCTATTTTACGTGAATATACTTCTACTTTTTATGAATTAGTTAGTATAGATTTTTTAAAAGCTTTAGGTTATGAAAATAATGTATTAGACAAACTTTTACATAAAAGAGCACATAATACTTATGAAGCTGGTATAGATACAATTATGATTTTTAATTTTATGAAGAAAGTCTTAACAACAGGTAAAATAACGGCTAAAGAAGAAATAGAAACCGCTAGCAAAGTAGTAAAATTAAATGAAAACTTAGAAAAAAAAGAGAAAGAAAAAATACAAATGACTAATCCTTATTATTTTGACGCTACTAAATATAGTGAACAAAATTGTGACTATGTTATTTCTTGCTTATTAAAAGATACTGATGATTTTAATCGCAAATATCCTTATGTTTTAGGTAGTTACTTAGCTCATGCTACTCTAAATAAGGTAAAAAATGCTGACCTTTCTTTTGAAGAAATTAAATATTTAATGGAAAATTTAGCTTCAATTGATACATATGATATTTTTAAGTTAATAGGTTTTGATGTTAAACAATTAAAATTAAAAAAAGTAAAGAATTAAGCTGATTTTCATTTTTTAAAGTAAATAAGTATATTAAATAAAAAAATTATTGAGTTGAAATTCACTCTAAATTATTATATAATGCTAATAGATGCCTTGAGTCTGAGGAGTAAATAATTATTTTTATATAGAGAGTTCATGGTTGGTGCAAATGAATTAAAAAGATTATTGAAGGTAGCAGAGGAGCATGATTTCTGAATTTAGTAGGTTATCCCGGATAATTCCGTTAAAAATTTAGAGTACAATATAAGGTGGTACCACGAATACTTCGTCCTTAGGGGCTGAAGTATTTTTTAATATTAAAAAAAAAGGATGAAGTGTATGGATAGTGTTTATGAAGAGTTTTTAAAATATACTGATAATTATAAAAAGTATGGTCCAAATATATTAAGTAAGATAGAGCATACTTTTCGAGTCGTGAAGTTATGTGAGACAATAGCTCTAAGTCTAAATCTAGATAAAGAAGATATTAAACTAGCTAAATTGGGCGGATTAATGCATGATATAGGACGCTTTGAGCAATATAAAAATTATCGTACTTATAGAGATGAAATAAGTATTGATCACGGCGATTTAGGTTGTGAATTATTAGAAACAGAATTAAAAAATATATTTACAACTCCCGAAAATGACGAAATAATTAAAAAAATAGTTAAAAATCATAATAAATATGAAATAGATACTACATTAAATGAAAAAGAAACTTTACTTTGTAAGATTGTAAGAGACGCTGATAAACTTGATATATTTAATTTAGTATTAAACTCTGACATATTAGATTTAGAAAATACAACGATTTCAGATGATGTCTATGAATCTTTTATGCACAAAAAATTAGTTTCAAAAGAATGTCGAAAAACTAAAGCTGATAATTTAGTTTGTAACTTAGCTTTTATTTTTGATATAAATTTTCCTAAGACTCTAGAAATTATTAAAGAAAAGGATTATCTTAACAAGCTAATTGATAAATATTTAGTTTTAAATAATAATGAAGATTTTAAGAAAAAAATATTAAATATGAAAGAATTACTAAAAACACTTTAAAAG
>CANRAX010000035.1 GCA_947628635.1 uncultured Bacilli bacterium
CAGATATGCTCTTTAACGATTTTTTAATCTCGTCTTCCTAGTAAAGTAATTGACTAGAATAGTGTGCCATCAATTACAGTTAGAATTATAGCATATTTTCTTAAAAATGTCAAATTTACAGACTCTAATCTAACCAATATTAATGTATTCAATAAGGGAAATTTTTATTAATTAATTTGTTTTTTATAATAAACTTTTTTACTATCTTCTCTAGTAATTTCTTCTTTTAATTGAGAAGAAAAATATGCTTTTTGTAAGATCCCAACAGCAAATAAATACTTGCTATATTCTTTATAATGATTATTACAAGCTGATGTCAAAAGAAGATTTTCATAATAATAAAAAGCGTGATTAATTATTCTTTTATCATACATCAGATAACCACATTCTGTTAACCCTTTTAATTCTTCTTTTTCTTCCGCAACATAATAATTTTCTAATTGTTTAATTAACTTTTCTAATTTTTCATAAGAAACTTTATAATCAAATTCATAATAATTATCAAAAATTTCATCCAACTTTTTTAAAAGTTCTTTACTATCTCCTTTATTTCCATAAATAGAGTCTAACGAATTATAAATAATAGAAGTTTTACCAGTTGTAAAGGCTTCTAAAACTTTATCCTCTCCAGTCATTTCACAAAGCATTTTTACTAATGAGATTTCATATATATAATTTTCATATTCTACAAAAGGGTGTGTTCCATAATACTCATTCATTAATAATTCTGTCATTCCTTCTGTAAGAAAATGTAAAGTATCATCTAACAAATTATTTCTAACAAAAAGACTATGTATTTTTTCATGCTTTAATACTTCATCATTTTTATCTTGTTCCTTTTCTATATAAATGCTTATACTATTTGTTAGAAAAAAATAATTACCTATGGTTGACTCATCATAAAATTCTGGTCTTTCTGTATAATTTATTTTTAACGTTTTTAATGTGTTAAAAAAAATTTCTTTATTGATTAGTTCATTATCTCTTAGAATAGGAAGTAAATCAAACATATCATATTTTTGCTCTAAAGATAAATTTTGATTATCGAAAACAGCTGATAATAGAATATAATTATCGATATCTTCAGAAGGAATTTTTATATTCAACTTCTCTTCTATCTCCTCTAAAATTTTATCTTTTTTTTCATCTGAAATAGTGAGCTTAGTATTGTTAAATGGATTATTGATAATAATTTTTTCTTTTGCATAATTAACAACTATCCCAAATGTAAGCAAAAAAAGTATAATTCTTGGTAAATGTAATGTTGTGTCAAAATTACGAAATTCTTTCCTACCTTGGACTATTTTTTTATATTCTTCTTCATCTTTTTTAATTTGCTCTATCAATTGATATAATTCTTCAATAGATAATTCTTCTTTTTCAAGTAATTCATCTAGAACATTTTGTGGTTCTTCTTCATCTTGAAAAGCATTTTTTCTTCTAAATAGCATAGCAATCCCTCATTAATGTTGGTTCTTATTCTAGCATAAAGCAAATTTAATGTCAAAAAAAAGGACTAGGTCCTTAACTTGCTCTTATTTGATCAACATACCAATGAATTTTAGCTGGCCAACTACTACCCTCAGCATAGCGTGGTCCAATGGTATCAATAGTTGTTAATCCAACTTTAAAATAATTTTTCTCTAAATTAGCTATAAAACCAATTATACCTTCATCTAAAGTAGCAAAGGCTCTATAACTTCCACCGTTACAACCAGGTGAACCTTTTTGACCACCAACATTATTACAAGCTCTAGCTAAAGATGAACAACTTGATTTACAACCAGTTTCATGTAACATAATTGCCACTGCAATATAAGGGTCAACACCACGAGCAACACACTCTGAAGCAATTAAATAACCTTTACCAGCTATGTAGTCACTGCCAAGATTACGATTAATCTTATCAGCTAACTCTTCTAAAGTTAACCCATCATACACTTCAACACGCGGTGGAATAATAACTGAAGCTGGAGATGTTTTCATTTCAACATCAGTTAAAACTGTTTTAGAATTAGATACACTTTTATTTTCTTTATTTTTAAATATCATACTAGCACTAGCAGACATATTTTTAGTATAAAGTTCATTAATTTTAGTTGTTTTCTCTATTTTTTGCATAGACTCTTCACTATTTAAAGCAATACCCGCTGATAAAAGTAAAGTTCCAGCTACAAATATCAGTATAGTAGTAATTTTTAAGTATCTCATTAATTCACCTCTTAAAATTAGCAACCATAACAATTTTAGCATTTTAGTAAATAAAAGTCAAACGAGACCCCTTTAACCAATTAGAACAAACATAACAATTATTTGCAGGTGTTTTAAACAATAAATTTATTTTTACTATATTATATTCATTAGTTAATCTTAAAAGTACGACAACTATACTTATTGACTAAATAAAGAGCTATTACACTATAAATCACAGTAAAAATTATTCCTAAAACTGAAATTTTTAAATAACTTAAACTAATCCCAGTAGCATAGAAACAAACTATATATGTAATTATAGATATTAATGAATAACTAGGTCTTTTCATTTGCATTTCACTATTATACGGTTGAAGTAAGTAATACATAACTAGATAATGTACTGAGAAAAAGATACTTAAAGCTATAATATAAAGAGCTATTAACAAATACATTAATATATTATTTCCAATTGTAAGAAATATTAAGATACTATTACCTAAAATAATTACGAATACAGGAAGTAAATTCACTTTGATAAGTGTAGTTAATCTTTTTTTAAAGAGATTTAATAAAACTTTAGGCTCGCGATAAAAGTTATATCGTAACATAGCGTGATCACAATTAAAGAACATAGCTTGAGTAACAATAGCACCTCTATTTATAAGATACATTATTAAAATAAAGCAACCCAAGTTTTTAAAGAAAAAAGAAGAGATTGTTTTAACAGCAGTACCATTGTTAAAAGATAAAATTATCAAAATTACGTAAATTATTCCTAGAACCAAAGAATATTTTTTTGCACTTCTTAGAAGAATTTCTTTATGACGCTCAAAGAAAATAGTATTAAACAAATCATAACCTTTTTTATTTTTTAGCTTTTTATTAGAAATATTTATGTCCTTATTTTTGACTTCTACCATCTGTTGCCTAGAATATGCTAATGATGTATCTTTACTCATAACCATATTTTTAGTATTTAATTTTTTATAAATAAGTTTATAATCTTGAACATTACAAAGATAGATAATAAAAATAGGACTTAAAATAATAGAAAGTAGCAAAGTTATAAATAATAAGGTATCATTAACAAAAATATTTTTTATTGGTAATAAACTTAAAAGAAGAATACTTATTAAAATCGTAAAATATAAAAAGTAATTATTTAACCAAATATAAGAATATTTTTTATAAAAAATAATATTTAAAGCTTCGCCAATAATTCTCATAAAGAATGGTAATAATATTAAAATAATTATTGTATTTAAGGATAAATTTAAATAATAATTAAAAATAAAGAAAGATAAAATATTTAAAGCTAAATATTTAAAAAGATTTGAAACTAAATAACTTTGAAGAAATTTTTTGGCATTCATTTGAAAAATAATAATAGAAAAATATTTTTTAGAACTAGTATTAAGTAGTTTATTATTAATGAAAAAACCAATAATAGTAAAAAGAAAATAAATATGGACAAATGTTTTGGATAAAGCATTTTTATTAATTAAATAAGCTAAAAAATAAATAGCTAAAAAGTATATAAAATGTAAAAGAACTGTTTTTAACAATGCATAAATATTAACAATAATCCTAATAATTTGTTTTAATCGCTTACTTTTATAAATATCTTCTGTTACTAAATCTTTAAAAACGGGCAATTTTCTTAAATTATAGATAAACGCATTTAAAGAATAAGTTTGATCAATCTTTAAAGACATTAATAAGGTATTAAGCATTTTTCTCATCCTTTAAAGTAGCAATTATTTTATCTTTATATTTCTTAGTATTTAAATTTCTTTTTTCTATTTGTTCCAGTTTTTTATGATTTAAAATAACTATTTCGTCACACAAATCCATAGCTAATTCTAAGATGTGAGTTGAAAAAATTATGATATGGTCTTTTTTCAAGTCTTTAAAAAGTTTTTTCATATCTTCTTGAACGACTATATCCAAAGAAGTTAAAGGCTCATCTAAAAGAATTATTTTAGGATTACTAATTATATTAATTAAAATTTGCATTTTATTTTTCATTCCATGAGAAAAATCTCTTAATAATTTATTTTGATCTTCTTTACTTATTTTAACTAAATTAAAGTAATAGTTTATATCTTTATTTATTATTTTATCTTTATTGATTTCCAAAAAAAATTCTAAAAATTCTTTGGCTGTTAAAAATTCTGGAACAACTGGTGTAGAAATAACATAACCTATATCTTTAATATCGAGACGATTACGACCATATTCATCCTCTAAGTAAAAATAGCCACTATCTATATCGATATCTTCATTTAAAGAATTAAAAAAAGTTGTTTTGCCTACTCCATTTCGACCTATAAGTCCATAAATTTTGCCACTTTCAAATGTAAAATCAATATTTTTCAAAACCTCTTTTGTCCCAAAGGATTTTGATAGATTTATTATTTCTAACTGCAAAAAAACCACTTCCTTGTTTTGTATTATAACAAATTTTTCTAAAGATAAAAAGCTCTATTAAATTGATAGTTACACAAAAAAAACGTAGATATTATATCTACACTCTATCTCACGTATTTTATTAAATATCATTATCTTTTTGTTTCAATATATAATTATAAGAGTCCCTACACATGTCTTCTATTCCTAAAGTAGCCTTCCAGCCCAATTCTTCAAAAGCCTTAGTAGCATCAGCGTAACAACTTGCTATATCACCAGGACGTCTTCCCACTATTTTATATGGAACATCAACATTATTAACTTTCATAAAGGTATTAACTAATTCTAAAACACTATATCCTTTTCCAGTTCCTAAATTATAATAAAAAATCCCTTTATCTTTTAAAATTTTAGCAATAGCTTTTAGATGTCCTTTAGCTAAATCAACAACATGAATATAATCTCTAACTCCAGTTCCATCAACAGTATCATAGTCATTACCAAAAATACTTAAAGTATCTAATTCTCTTTTTGCTACTCTAACAATATAAGGCATTAAATTATTAGGTATTCCTTGTGGATTTTCACCTAACAAACCACTTGGATGAGCTCCTATTGGATTAAAATAACGTAAAATACTAATTGAAAATTCATTATCTGCATTCCAAACATCTTTTAAGATTTGTTCAATCATTAATTTTGTTGTCCCATAAGGATTAGTTGTTGAAAGAGGAAAATCCTCCCTTATTGGCAATTCTTTTGGAGAACCATAAACCGTAGCACTTGATGAAAAGACTATCTTTTTACAATTATACTTTTGCATAACCTTAAGTAATTTTAGAGTTGAAACTAAATTATTTTCATAATATTTTACTGGTTGTGAAACAGATTCACCAACGGCTTTAAAACCAGCAAAATGAATGACAGCGTCTATTTTTTCTAAAGCAAATATTTTTTCTAAAGCTTCTTCATTGCAAACATCTTCTTCATAAAAAGTAATCTTTTTCTTTGTTATTGTTTCAATCTTATCAACTACATCTTTTTTAGCATTTGCTAAATTATCAATAACAACAACATCATAACCTTCCTCTAATAAGCAACAACAAGTGTGACTACCAATAAAACCAAGACCTCCAGTAACTAAAATTTTCATTTTTTTCATCCCTACTTTCTCATATTCTTCTAAAGCATATAGCATTTCCTTTGCAATATCTTTATCGGTTGTACCTACTTCTTTTGACCTAAGCAAAAATTTTGGTAAATCTTTCAAATTTATATAAAAAAGATTAAAATCACTTTGTATTTCTAAACTATCATACTGTGTTTCAGCAAAATTAGGCATGTCATCAGTAAATAGTGAATAATAATATATAATACTTTTAACATTTTTACCTGTATCAAAGTAATTTTTATAAAAAGTTGTTATTTTTAAAAAAGGAGGTTCAATTTTTTCAATATTTATACCCGTTTCTTCTTTTACCTCTCTTTTTAAACATTTTTCAAGGCTTTCACCTTCATCTAAGTGACCTCCCGGAAACTGGTAAGTATTGTTATTATGAGCAAGAAGAATTTCTTCTTTTGAATTAACTATTAATCCTTTTACCCTTACAACAGTAAAATCTAAATCTTCCCTTTTAAGTTGTGCCTCATTAATAAATATTTCCCTCATAAATTTTACCTTTTAATATATAAACCTTTCCCAGTATTCTGTTACATTTGGACTTACTGTATTGAAGACTAAATCTATTTTTTGAGCTATAAATTCGGCCTTACGCCAGACAGTTTTTTCTTTATTTAAACAACTGGCCTTTGTCGGAGCCATCATATATTCAAAAGTAGAGGCCCGATCTTCTTCAGCTGATGCTTGAGCATAATTATTAACAAAAGGAGCATCTGCTGAAAAAGTTTTATTGTAAGATAGATTACCATTAATACTACCATATTTAAAATTAAAAGGATTTAGTGTTATCCAACTATTAAAATTATCTCCATTCTTCTTAATAAACTTTTCGATATAATGTAAAACTTCATGATTAAAACTTTCAGCAAATTCATACTTTAACGCAATAGAAATATCAGCTCTGTTATTAAAAGCATTTGTTGCTCCAGTAACGCCAGACTCTGAATAACTATTTATTAAATATAAAGTAAGTGGTATTCCTCCCGCTTTTATTTCTTGAAAAAAACCATAAGGATAGACTTCCATTAAATTGGCCAAAGATTTTAATGTGGACTGAATAGTGTATTCATCTTCTTCTGGATATGTTTGAAGTCCCCCAACACGATAACCAGATGTTTCATTACCATAAAGTATTTTGATACCATAATTATCTTGGATAGTGTTTCGCAAATTATTGTTAACTTCACTAATAGATAGTTCATTACCTAACTCTTCATTAGAATTATCGTTGACATTAAAGTTAGGATCAGGTACATAATTAGGCTCCATTTGATTATTAGAAGAAGCATTATCATTGTCATTATTAGTTAAATTATTATCTTCAATAGGAACTACTTCATTTTCTAAAGAACCATTGCTTTCTGGTAAATTTTCTTGAACATCTTCTCCTTTGGTTGTTATATTAATTTCTTCTTGAGTTGGATCTAAACTTTTAGTTTGCTTAGAATTAACTAAGTTTTTATTTTCATAATAATAAAATATAGCACTTGAAACAAAAAGAATAAAAGAAATGAAAATAAGTATCTTGGCAATTAAAATACTGTTAATTTTAGACATATTTTCACTCCTCTATTCCTTGTAATTTAAGCAACTTTAGTATAAATTTTATCTTGTTGAGCTTTATTTAGAGAACTTATTTTATCATATAAAGCTTGTGACTCTATTAAATTTCCTTCTTTATATAATTTATTAGCTCTTTCTAACATCTCTTCAATACTTTCTTCTTTAGTATCCTCTTCAGTATCTTTGACAATAGCTTTATCTTTTTCGATATCTTCTAAATTTACATCAGTTGAGTCATCTGTAAATTCAATAATAGGTTTTTGTTTTTCATCTTTTTCTAAGTTTGTTTCTAAATTTTTCTCAATAGTTTGACTATTAATAATCAAATCTTGCTGTCTCATTTTAGAAGCTCTTAACTTTTTAAATTGCCCTTCACTTACAATAATAGCTCTTGCTTCATCAGCTGTTTCTTTAGATAAAATAACTTCTGAATTATCAGCTTCTTCTTTTTCATCTAAAACATTCTTAACAGCATTTTCATCTTCTGGTATAACTTTACCACTTTCATTATTTTCCTTTTCCAAAGTTGGTGCTTTTTTTTCATTTTCACTAGTCTCTGTTAAATTAGTTTCTGCTACCGAGTTGTCTGTTTTTTCTTCGGTATTAGCTATATTGGAATTGTTGACTTCTTCATTATCTTTAGTATTTTGTTCCTTATTTAATTTTTCTATTTCAACAGTTAAATCATTAGCTTTTTGAATAATATTATTTAATATTAAATTATTATCATTAAAAGTTGTTTGTAAAGTCTGTTTTTGCTTATCATCTGTTTCATGAGTAATCTGATTTTCTAAAGTTAATTGTTTAGCAGCTTCATCACAAATCAAATCAAAAAGATAAGCCTTTAATTCAAGGACAGAAAAAGAAGAATTGTTATTAATAAAATCTTTATTCATAAATATCACCTAATTATTTGCTATGGCCTTTAATAACTCTTGAACATTAAGCCATTCATTATCATCGACAATCTCCGCAACCTTTACTTTATCTTTATTTGCAACTATTTTAGAAACATAAATTATCTGTTCACCATTTTCTTCTGTTTCGCCTTTAGTATAAACAATATAAGTATTTTTTTTATCTTGAGAAACTAGATAAGTAACCAATTCAACTTCAATAATTTGACCATTTACATCCTCTATTTTTATTATTTCTTTTTCGTCCATAAACTAAAACAACTCCTCTATTCTCAGTTTAATTATACAATTATTTTAATGATAAGTAAATAATCAAACTTATTTTAAATTTAAGGAGTTAATAAAATATGATAATGTTTTTACAAATTGTGTAAGTTCTTCTTTAGTTGATAAATGTGAAATGCTTACTCGCATACTAGTGCTAGCTCTATTTTTATCATGATAGACATCTAATAATGCTTCTGAATAATCACCTTTAGCACAAGCCGTTTTAGTAGAAATAAAAATATCTTTTGTTTCCAAAGCATGAAGCATTGTTTCGGCTTTAATATTTTTTAAAGAAAAATTAACAATATGCGGAATGCAAAATTCATTACTATTAAGAATAACATCTAATTTGGTTAATTCCTCTTTTAAATAATTGGAAAGTTCTTGAACATATTTTATTTTACTAGGCAAATCTTCATAAGCTAAACGTAGTGCTTTAGCTAAAGACGCTATTTGAGCAACAGCTGGTGTTCCACTACGATAAATAGTTGTTGATTTGCCACCATGAATTAAAGGTTCTAAAGAAATATTTTCTTTTTTTATTAATCCGCCTACGCCTTTTAAACCATAAAACTTTTGCGCTGAAAAACTAGCTAAATCTATTTGCTCCAAATCAATATAATCTTTTCCTAAAATTTGAGTTATATCAGAATGAAAAATAACTCGTGGATATTTTTTTAAAAGGGCACTTATTTTGTCAATTGGTTGTTTTATACCCAACTCACTATTAACAGCTGCTATACTTACAAGTATCACATCAGGTGTAATTTTTTTCTCTAAATCAGCCATATCAACAAGACCATGATTATCTAATTTTACAAAATCAACAGTAAAACCGTTCTTCTCCAAAAAAGGAACTTGTTCAAGAATAGAGGAATGCTCAAGATGTGTTGTTATAATACGTTTTCCTCTATTTTGATACTTAAAGCATACTCCTTTAAAAGCCAAATTATTAGCTTCTGAGGCTCCACTTGTATAGATAATTTCACTAGGCTTAACGTGTAAAAGATGAGCAATTTGTTCTGTACTGGCCTGAATTAATTCTTTTGCTGAAAGTCCCAATTTATGAAGTGAATTAGGATTTCCTATGTAATCTGTTGTAACCTTTACAAAAGTATCTAAAACGCTTTTATTAACAGGTGTTGTAGCACTATAATCTAAATATATCATTTTTATCACCTTTAATAATTATTTTTCAATTTTATCCATTTTATATAAATTATAATTTACTTTAGCAACAGCTAATTCAATAGTCATTAATTTTTCACTATCATCTAAATTAGGATTTTCCATTAATAACTTATAAATATCATCTGCTACTTTTATAATATTATCTTTATTTTCTAAAAGATTAATTTTATCTAACATATAATCCATTCTATCACCGCTTTAATTTATATATTTTTTTAACATACTATTAAGCATATCCATTTTTTTATCCATATCACGCATTTCCTCAGCTCGAAGTAACATTTCTTGTTCCAATTGTTCTGGTATATCACTTGGTAACTTATAGCGAAGTTTATGATCAATACTTGCCCAACAGTCCATAGCAACTGTTCTAATTTGAATTTCAGCTTCAATATATTCAGTTTTATCAAATAAATGAATTGGTACAAGAATATTTATATGATAACTAGTATATCCTGAGTTCTTTGGATTTTTTATATAATCACTTTCATTCTTTATAATAAATTGCTTTGAAGATTTAATTATATCAACAATTTTATAAACATCTGAAATAAAAGAACAAACTATTCTCACACCAACCATATCATTTACATATCTAACCAAGTTACTTACAGTTAGTTCCAAATTTTTCTTAGCTAATTTTTTAGTAGCACTTTCCATTGTTTTAATTCGATATTTAATATGTTCTACTGGATTATAACCATAATTAAATTCATATTCATCAATTAAAATAGATAATTCTGTTTCTAGAACTTTTTTAGCAAAATTATATTTTAACATAACATCTTTTAAATCATTTTCATTATTAAAAGGCATCCAATTCCTCCCTTTTTATTTGTTTGTATTTTGATAATAATCTCTTTCTGAAATACTAGTAGAAATTTCTTCTAAA
>CANRAX010000036.1 GCA_947628635.1 uncultured Bacilli bacterium
AACCGGTGATCAGGGTGTTGCAGACCCACGCCTTACCACTTGGCTAAAGCCCCACTTGCAATTAAGATTATAACAAATTAATTAATAAATAGCAATATAAAATAACCTTTTTTTATTTTATGCTAAAGAAAAAAAGAAGTTTACTCCTTTTTCCAAAAATGACAAATATTTTTATAATTATATCTCAATTCATTACTTTCAACTATTGGTAATAAACCAACTTTATCATTATAAAAATAGAAAGTATCATCACCAATTATAGTTAAATCTCCATTATATAATTTCCATTCTTTAATATTATCTAATTCAAAAAGTAAAATAGCTTCTTTTTCATAATTTTCTAAAGCTTTATAAATTTTATTACCTACTCTAAAATAATAATATTTATTATAATAATAAATTTCTTGAGTATTAAACATTTTAGTTATCTTTTTATTAGAAACATATTTATCAAAATATACTTCATCCTCTAAAAATTCAGACTTAGTTAAAGTAATAAGTTTCTTATTTTTAACAGCTAAATAACTATTGGTTTTGTTTACTTGCACCAATTTTTTCTTTTTAGGATTAAACTTATACTCATATTTAGTATCTAAATCCGTTATATACAATTCATGGTTATAAATACCATTAAAATAAATTCTTTTTGAAAGCTTAAAGTCTCTAATTTTATAAGTAATTTTTTTCCTTTTCTTTACATCATAAATATAAATTTCGGAATAATTTTTAGCATTAGTATCTATATAAATATAATAATTATCAAGAAGTGTTGCTAAAGTATTTTCATACTTATCTTTAGATAATAATTTTTCTTGAGTATTTTCTTTTGAATTTAAAATATATAATCCCTTGTAATTCCAAATTAAAAAAGTATAATCAGAAAGTATATTTTCTTGATAAACATTTATCTTACTAAAAGATGTTTTAGTTGACTTCTTAGGATATGAAATATCTAATTTTTTAAGTGTCTCTTTCAAAAAATCCTGAAGATTATCATTATCTAAACTAAATAAATATGATAAACTTACTTGTTTCTTATCATATGAACAAAATAATTCTTTTGCAGAAGTTTTTTTGTAAATTGGATAAAGACAAACAACATCATTCTTTTTATAAATTTTTAAATCTTTAACAATATTTTTTTGCTTATAATAATTTTTATCGATACTTATAACAAATTTGTCTTTATTTTTAGTATTAATTATAAAATCATATAGTGTTTTATCATGAAAGTTTTCAGTTACTAAAAATTCTTCCTTTTCAGTTTTTAAAGAATAAGTTATTTTATGACTTTGTTTTAATATAACACTAATTATTTGCAAAAAAAGCAAAATAATAAAAAGTGCCAAAAACATTTTAAAAATTTTTTTCATTTTAATTTACTCCCATTTTATTGAATAAAAAAGAGATTTCTTATTTTTCATCTCTTTTCAATCCATATTCTTTTTTCTTTGCCATCATGTAAGATGATATCTGTGTTTCAATTTCAGTTAAAGCCGATTTTGAAATATTAGATAACGTTACAAATTCTTTAATCGTATCAATATAAATTTTTCCCCAAATAATACCACTAGAGACTTTTAAATCATTAAACATATCCGGTGTAATTGAATTGAGAAAATAGCCAATTACTACTCTATCCCTTCCAATTAAAATTCTCTTATTAGTTAGAGTAACAACAGCACTATCAAAAATATTAAAAGGATTATCATTTTTTTGAGCAATAAATGAATAAATTGCCTCTTCATCAGGGTTCATGTGTTTCTCAACAATACTAGCATTTTTCTTTATACGCCATCCTATCGTGGACGGATATTTTGCTTTAAATTGTAATACCTGTCTATAAACATCTTTCATATTTTATCTCCTAAGATATAAAATTATTTGTCTTTAAAAATTCAAGATAATGGTTTGTATCAGTTAAACCATCTACTTTATCAACAATTTTTCCATTAGAAACTACAAATAACATTGGTGTTCCATAACCATTTTTTAAAAATTCATCTGAATTAATAAATTTGGCTTCATCGTCATCAACAAAATCATCAGTATTTAGATAATAAATATTTAAATTATAATCTTTATTAATTTTCTTAACAATAGGTTCAGCAATTTGACAATAACTACAAGTTGGACGACCAATAAATACTAATTTTTCTTCACTTCCATCGTAAAATTCAAGATATTTATCAATATCTATATTTTCAAAATCTTTTTTATCTTCGTCACTTATATTAGAACTCTCAGTTTGAGCATTACTCAAAATTTGATTAGTATCGTTAGTAGTACTACTTTTTGAAACAGTTAAATCTTTTTCTCCAACAAAGCAACAAACAATAATTAAGATAGCAACAATACCTATAATAATTACTGGTAACAATTTTTTTAATTTTTCCATTTCTAGTAAATCTCCTTTTTCTAGACTATTATAACAAATTTAAAAGAATTTGTCGATTAAAAGAATAAATGTTTATAAAGTGTATCTAATACTATTTAATGAGGAAGTGATATTATAAAAAAAATAGGTATTCCTAGAAGTCTATTATATTATTATGATAAAGATTTATGGTTATACTTTTTTAAAGAATTAAATTTTGAGACCATAATAAGTGATTATACAAATAAAAAAATAATAGATGATGGATTAAAAATAGCTAATGATGAAGCCTGTTTATCTTTAAAAATTTTTTTTGGCCATATAATTAATTTAAAAGATAAATGTGATTATGTCTTAGTCCCAAGATTATTTTCTATTCAAAAAAATGAGCAAGTTTGTACTAACTTCAATGCTTTATATGATTTAGTTCACAATTTAATTCCCATAAATATTTTAAATTACAACATTGATTTAACTAATAAAGAAACGAAGATTTTAGCTTTTTTAAGTTTAGGTGAGGCTCTAGGAAAATCTTATATTAGTACTTACAAAGCTTATAAAAAAGCGGAAAATTATGCTGAAAAATTGCGTAAAGAAAGAGAACAAAAACAAAAAGAAAAACTTAAAAGTTCAAAAATCAAAATATTATTAGCAGGACATCCATATAATCTATATGATGCTTTGATTGGTCAAGAGGTAATTAATTACTTAAAAGGCGAAGATATCGAAATACTTTATAGTGATAGAATTGATAAAAAATTAATAGAAAGTGAATGTAATAAAATATCTACTGATATTCATTTTACCCATAATAAAGAAATTCTTGCCTCGATAAATTATTATAAAGATAAAATTGATGGGATAATTGTACTTAGTGCATTCCCTTGTGGCATTGACGCTTTATGTTTAGAAATGGTACTTCATAAAATTAAAAACATCCCTATCATAAATTTAATATTCGATGATTTATCAAGTAATACTGGAATGATTACAAGGCTGGAAAGTTTTGTTGATATTTTAAAAAATATAGGAGGTACTAATGCAAAAAATAATTAGTTTTCCACATTTAGGAGATTACTATATTCCTTTTAAAATTTTCTTACAAAGAACTACTTTTTTAGAAGTAAAACAAGCTCCTCCTATTACTAATAAGACTTTAGAAATAGGTAATAAGTATTCTCCTTTAAATATCTGCATACCTTTTAAATATAATTTAGGTAATTTTATTGAAAGTCTAGAAAATGGTTGTAATATTTTGCTTACTGCTGGTGGTGGCTGTCGTTATCGCTATTATGCTGAAGTAACAGAGGTAATTTTAAAAGATTTAGGATATGATTTTACCTTTTTTAATTTTATGAATAAAGGAAAAGTAGATTTAAAGAAAAATTATATTTTCTTGAAAAAATTAAATCAAAAGCTTACTAAAAGAAGTTATTTACATAATTTGTTTTTTTTACTCAATTTTATTTGGAATATGGATAAAATAGACAAAATTATTAGAAAAAATGTTGGCTTTGAAATCAATAAAAATGAACATAAAGAATTAAAAAAGAAAATGCTTAAAGATTTCAGTAAAACAAAATCACTATTGAAATTAAATTATTTATATTTTAAATATAAGCATAAATTTAAAAAAATTGCACTTAATAAGCCTAAAAACTGTCTAAAAGTTGGTTTAATTGGAGAACTTTATACCGAAATGGAAGAAGCTTCTAATTACAATTTAGAAAAAACTTTAGCAAGTTATAAAATAGAAATAACGCGTTTTACCAATTTATCATATTTATTATGGCAAAAAAGTTTTTTGAAAAGACACATTTTATTTAAAACAAGAAAATATTGTAAATACATTTTAGGAGCAGATGGTCTAGATAATGTTTACAGAAGCATTTTTTATATAAAAAAGCATTATGATGGAATAATTCATACTAAGCCATTTGGTTGCACTCCTGAAATTGGAGCTATTCCTATAATTCAAAAGATTTGCTCGGAAAAAAATATGCCTATAATCTTTTTTTCATATGATATGCAAAATTCTACCGAAGGAATTAAAACAAGATTAGAAGCATTTTTTGATTTATTAGAAATGAGGAGGAATAAAAATGATTAAGGGTTATTTAGGAATTGATATCGGCTCTATTTCCACAAAAGCCGTTATTATAGATTTTAATAATAATATTTTGGCCAGTTGCTATTTATGGACTGAAGGCAATCCAATTGAAGCAGTAAAAAAAGTATTAGAAAAATTAAAAGCTGATTTAGAAAATAAAGATATCAAAATAATGGGTGTTGGTACAACAGGGTCAGCACGAAAATTAATTGGTTCAATGGTAAATGCTAGTATTATTAAAAATGAAATTACCGCACACGCTATTGGCACATTATCTATTTACCCAGAAATTAGAACAATAATAGAAATTGGTGGTCAAGATTCTAAAATAATTTTGATTAGAGATGGCATTGTTACTGACTACGCAATGAACACATTATGTGCAGCAGGAACAGGAGCCTTCCTATCAAGTCAAGCTAAAAGATTAGGCGTTGAGGTAGAAGATTTTGGAAAAATCGCTTTAAAAAGTAAAAATCCAGCCACCATCGCAGCACGATGCACAGTATTTGCAGAAAGTGATTTAGTACACAAATTACAAACAGGTAATAGCAAAGAAGATATTATTGCAGGATTATGTGAAAGTGTTGCTAATAATTATTTAAACAACGTTGCACGAGGTAAAAAAATTGAAACTCCTATTATTTTTCAAGGTGGTGTTTCTAAAAATATTGGCGTAAAAAAAGCCTTTGAAAAACTTCTTGCTACCGATATAATTACCGACAGCAATGGTCATTTAATGGGAGCTTTAGGAGTTGCTATTTTGGCCAAAAAAGAAAAAGAAAGAGAATTTGATTTTAATATAATTGACAAAGAATTTACAACAACAGCAGTAAATTGTGGAAAATGCCCAAATAATTGTGAAATTATCTGTATTAAAGAAAATGGTAAGCTAATTGATAGCTATGGCAATCGTTGTGAAAGAGGTGTCATATCAAAATAAAAATTGCTTAAAGTTAGGCAATTTTTTATTTAATAAAATTATACACTTCTTTCATAGAAGATGTATTAAATTCCAATTTTTTTGTCTCTGTTTCTGTTGATAAAACTAGTTTATTATTAATATCTAAGTAAATTAATTTTGTTAAATCTTCACCATAAAGTATCTCTTTAATATCATCTTTTTCTATATCATTTATATATAGTCCTTGATTATTATAACCTGCATAATGAAATTTATTATCATTTGTTTCATAATAATTACTATATATCTTTTTACCATTAGTTGCTACCTTATCTATACGATTATACATGCCATAATCGTTCATATAGTAAATTTCATTATTTTTTGTAAGTATATAATTATCTTTAATTTCTTTAACATTTGATAACATTTTTACATAAGTATCATTTCTTTTTTCTCTTACCGCTGTCACATCTGCTTCATATAAATCGCCATTAGATGATAAGAGACTAGAAAAACCACTCGAAGCACCAAAATCAGCAATATTATCAATAATATTTATTTTAGTAAGTTCATCATATGTATCAGAAATTCCACAATGCATAGAACCTGTTTCTGAAACTTGCATATAATAATTTCTATCATTGTCCAATACCATAATTCCATCAATACCACAAAGATTAAATTTTGATACATTAGTTGCTAACTGTAAAAAATTATCATCATCTCGCCCAATACTTGGCATAATGCTCCTAGCATAAAGATTATCATTATAATCAATATATAAAATTGTGGATAAATTAGAGTTGAAATCTTTTACATTAGTTGCTAATTCTTTTGGCTTGTCTAAAATATCGTCATGTATTATATCGCCATAACCATACAATTTATTATCTTCTGTTAAAATTATTAAACTAGCTTCCACATTATTGCCACTAATAATCATTTTTTTAGCAGCACTATGGGTAGAGCTAACTTTACTTTCAGAACCATTTTCTTTTACCTCTGTATTTTCACTTAATATAATAAACGTCCCAACCGTCACTAAGCCTATCCCTATTACTACTAAAACTATACCAAGTATTAAATTCTTCTTAATCATATTTACACCTACTATTTGTAGTATATCATAGTAATTCTTCTTTTTAATTTCTTTTACAATTATTTATGAAAATTTACGTAAATGTGAAAAATGTAAATTGTTATTTTTGCATAATATACTCTTCATATGGGATACTTCTATCAATAATCTTTCCTTCACTAGTAATTTCTATCACTCTATTACAAACTGTATTATTTAATTCATAATCTCGTGATGTAAAAAGAATTTCACCTTGAAAATTCACAAGACCTTTATTTAGTGAAGTAATACTTTCCAAATCCAAATGATTAGTTGGCTCATCTAATATTAAAAAATTAGGCTCTTCTAACATTATTTTTGATAACATACAACGAGCTTTTTCACCACCAGATAAAACATTTACTTTCTTAAAAACATCTTCTTTAGTAAAAAGCATTCTTCCCAAGAAACCACGTAATAAAGTTTCATTTTTTATATCATAAAAACTACCAATCCACTCCATAATATTTTTATCAGTATCAAAGTATTTCGTATTATCTTGGGGAAGATAGCCATAATTGATTGTCTTGCCCCACTCGATTGTTCCTTTATCATATTTTTCACAACCAGCTAAAATATTAAAAAGAAGTGTTTTTATCATATCATCTTGAGCAATAATTGCTACTTTATCACCTTTTAGTATTGTAAATGATATTTTATCTAAAACTTTTTTACCATCTACTATTTTAGTTAAATTTTCTACTTTTAATATTTCTTTTCCAGCAGGTTTTTCTATTTTAAAATCTATAAAAGGATACTTTCTAGAAGAGGGAACTATCTCGTCCAATTGAATTTTTTCTAACATTTTTTTACGGGAAGTAGCTTGCCTACTTTTAGAAGCATTGGCTGAAAAGCGAGCTATAAATGATTGAAGTTCTTTTATTTTTTCTTCTTTCTTTTTATTAGATTCTCTCATTTGTTTTTGTAAAAGTTCACTTGATTCATACCAAAAATCATAATTTCCAATGTAAAGTTTAATTTTACCATAATCTATATCAGCAATATGGGTGCAAACTTTATTTAAAAAATGTCTATCATGGGAAACAACAATAACCGTATTGTTAAAATTAATTAAAAATTCTTCCAACCAGCGAATTGCTTCCAAATCTAAGGAATTAGTTGGCTCATCTAAAAGTAATATATCAGGATTACCAAAAAGAGCTTGAGCAAGCAATACTTTAACTCTCTCTTTAACTGGTAATTCTTTCATTTCTAAATAATGATGTTCTACTGGAATACCTAAATTACTAAGTAAAGAGCCTGCATCAGCCTCAGCATTCCAGCCATCTAAATCCATAAATTCTGCTTCTAAATTGGCCAGCTTCATACCATCTTCATCGCTAAATTCAGTTTGCTCATACATTTTATTTTTCTCTTCCATTATTTGATAAAGTTTAGTATTACCCATAATAACAACATCTAAAACACGTTTGTCATCATATTCATAATGATCTTGTTTTAAAATAGACAAACGCTCATTTTTATCAATAATAATCTCACCTGTTGTGGTTTCTAATTCACCACTTAATAATTTTAAAAAAGTTGACTTTCCTGATCCGTTAGCGCCAATGAGTCCATAGCAGTTACCACTTGTAAATTTTATATTAACCTCTTCAAAAAGAGTTCTTTTACCAAATTTTAAACTTACATTATTTACTTGTATCATTTCATCACCTCAAGATTTTACTAAAATTTTCACAACTTATTTTAATACTTTGACGTGATAAAAGCAAGTCTATTATGAATTAGGAAATTTTTTCACCATAAAAGTTTAAAAATATAAATTTACTTAATAGTTAGTTTAAAATACTTATTTAAATAGCAAGCATAAACTAAAAAAAGCCAACTCACTTTAAGCTAGCCCTTTTAATTAAGTACTTTTCTAATGTATTTTCTGTAAAATCTCTGTCAATTATTTCAGTTATAGGAATACTTTTTCGTAAACTACCATAATAATCTTCTTTTAACTTATTACTACTTTGCATTTTATTCTTAGAATAAATAGAAATTAAAGGAAGTAAAAATCTTTCAATGATAAAAGTATTAAGTTCATCTAAGTTTATGGAAATAACAATATTTTCATCTGCACTTAAAAACTTAAATTTACCAACATCAATAAAATAGATACCGTTATTAAAAACAAAATTTCTTAAAAATAAATCAACTACTTTTATCTTTTTTTCTCCTAATAAAATAAAATCTTCTTGCAAAAATTTTATCTCCGAAATAAATTGTTTTTTATTTAAAGTTAATAAATTCTTTTCTCCTAAATCTTTTATATATGGTGAAACTGTACCAATTACAATATGTTTTTTATTAAAAATAGCATTTTCTGGGGTTATAATACGTTTTGTTTTTAATGACTTCATAGTCTCAATAAGTTCTTTTGTCAATGGTTCTTTCAAATAAGGAAGACGATATAATTTATAGGCTTTTTCATCTATCAAATAGACATCAGATGTTGTTCCTTTAATCTTAGATATTTCTGAAGAATATTTCATATTATAAGGATTTAATCTTATTTTTTTATCACCAACAAAGCATTGCATAAATATCACTCCTAATGCGTTATCTTTTTAACAAACGCACCGACTGTTTTTGAATCATCATTTTGAACCTCTTCGATAACGTCATAATTATAAGCAAACTCCGAAAGTTTTTGCTTTTTGTTTTTTGAAAGAGAAATTATATTAGCTAAAATTTCTTCACATATATATTGATTTAATTTAGCCTTATTTTCTTCTGATAATACTTCCAAAGTAGTATCATCAACTTTTAAGAAACTACCCGGATCACAAATTAAGATGTGACCATCATAAATTGTATTGTCCATTATTAAATCAGCAATATCAATAAAATTTTCTGATAAAAGATTGGTATCTTCTAAAAGTTCAAATAAATCCATATGAAAATCAGCCAAAGATTTTTTAGCTAAAAATCTTAAAGAATATTTTTGTTTATAGTCGCTAGTATAACCATAGAAATCTTTTTCATCATTATAAATAAACTCTTTTGGAAGTAAATAACTTGTCGTAGGTATTTTACTTAATATAGTAGCAGTTTCATAGTTTAGAAAAGCTTTACCAGGATATGGTTTATATATTTTTAAAACTTCAGAACCAAAACGATAAACTTTAGCTTCACATCCCTCATCAAGATACATATAATCTAATTCCTCTTGAGTAAAAAAATATTCTTGTTCCCCGATGTAAATATGCATTTTTATTACCCCTTCTTACGTGTTTCAAATATGTGCATATTATATCATAAAAACCCTGAAATAGCAACAAAAAAAAGCCCTTAGGCTTTATAAAAATTGGAAACAAACTTAGCAAACTCATAGAGAATAATATCACTTTTATTTATAGCAAAACTTTTACCAATTGCCTTACCACCTATCGTTAATGAAGAAACAATAGCAGTTACAACTAAACTTGTAAGTAAAAAATCAAAATGAAATTTACCTATTAAAATACTAGCAATAACGGTCGCACAAGCACCAGAAACGACTCCACAAATATCACCTATTACATCACAACAAAAACTTGATACCTTCTCAGCATTCTTTTTAAATTTAACTGCTACATTAGCGCCCTTTACTTTTCTAGAATTCATAGAATGAAAAACAGCTTCATCTGAAGAAGTGACCGCAACTCCAACAATATCAAAAATTATTCCCAAAATAATAAAGATAAAAGTAATTAAAATTCCCAAGATTAAACCAAGATTAGGAATAGCTGTTTGAGAAATGAAAGCCATAACCATTGATATTAAAAAAGTAATAATAACAATCTTAACTATCCATTTAACATCGACATGTTCTTTTTTTATTTTTTCTTTTTTCTTAGTTTGAGCAATTAAATTACTTATCTCATTATTTTTCTTTTTAATCATTTTATCACCAACCATATAGTTTATTATAACAAAAACAAATAAAAAGTAAAAAGAAAATTACACGAAAAAAGTAGTACTAACGACTACTTTTACTTACTTAATTAATTGCTTGGCTTTCAATATAGTAAACTTTGAGCCTTAGGTCAAGTAGGATTTCCCTAATCTTTACAATTTCGTTACCAAAATTGCGGTTCCCCT
>CANRAX010000037.1 GCA_947628635.1 uncultured Bacilli bacterium
TCTTCTAAAGATAAAACTTCTTCTATTTTAAAAAGTAATTCTTTTAAAGTTAAGACATTTTTATAATTAATATTATATCTTTCTAAAACTTCTATTTCTTTAGCATTAAGCATTATTTTCCCAACATCAACAAGTAAATTATTTAAATCTTTTTCAATCTCAGCAACTAAATTTTTATCCATAACACTCCTCTAATTCTTAATAGAATGACTATGTTCATTTACAAACATAGCCATTATTTTTAAGGTGAGTCATAAATCCTCCCTCAGTATATTTATCTTTTATACGTAAAGTAACAACATCTTTACTTTTAGTATTAGTATTTATTTTTATTTGAAGATTTGTATTTTCAAAAAATTCAATATTATTTAAAATTATTGTTTCGTCTTTATCGACTATAATTTTTACAATTATATTATCGTCAGATACAATAATTTTTTTCTTATTATTCAAATAATCATAGGCTTTATCTAAGGCTTCTTTTATATAATTTATGGTTGAATCATTTTGATATTTTTCAGGTAAAACTATTGTTTTTGTTAATTCCATTTTAGTAATTTTGTTACCTGAAAAAGTTGTTGCTAAATTTTCTTTTACTGAAATTAAGGAGTCTGATGTAATAGTTTTTTCACATTCGACAAGTGGTTGTTTAATATTTATAAACAAGTAAACGATTATAATTAAAATTAAAAATGTTAAGATTATGGGCAAAATTCTATTTTTTGTTTTCAAAAAATCACCTCTTCTTATATTTTTATTATAATAACAATAATTATATTAGTCAAATTAAAAACTTAAGTATAAAAATGAAGAACAACCTTACTTTCTAACAAAAAACGAAAAAGAAATTAACTAATTATGATAGGTTTTACATCTTTAAAACGATTATTTTCTGGATTATACTTTTTCTTTAAAGAAAATTCTTCTCTAAAAACTTGTTGAAACTGTTCTTTAGTAAAAGGTTTAGGTATGTAATTTACAAAACCAGCTTGCATATATTTTTCTTTAGCTCCTTGAATAGCATCAGCAGTTAAAGCAACAACTGGTATTTGGAAGCGACTATCCTCTTTTAATTTTTGAAGTGTTTCCTCTCCTCCCATTTCAGGCATCATTATATCCATCAAAATTAAATCATAATTATTAGAACGTACTTTTTCAATACATTCTTTTCCACTAAATGCCTCATCAATTTGAAAATTAAAATCTTTTAAAACTCTTTTAGCAACTTTTATATTTAAAGCATTATCATCTACAATAAGTATTTTTTTATCTTCATAAGTTAATATAGGTAACTCTTCAATAGAGTTATCGCTACTAAATGGTTTTGTCATAATACTTATCTTTTGAGGTATAGTAGCAACAAATAAAGAACCTTCTCCATAAGTACTTTGAACATTTATTTTGCCACCCATCATTTCAGTTAATTTTTTAGTAATAGCCAGTCCTAAACCTGTTCCTTCAGTTGTAGAGGTTTTTTCAACTCCAAGTCGCTCAAATTTTGTAAATAACTTAGCAATGTTTTCCGCCTTAATACCATGACCTGTATCTTGGCAACTTATTATTAAATTGCAAATATTATTTTGATTTATACATTTTACAGTCAAGTTAATTTGTCCCTCATCAGTATATTTAATAGCATTCGTTAAAAGATTATTAACTATCTCTTTAACATGAACTTTATCACCTAAAAGTTCATAAGGAATATCTTGAGATAATGAAAGATTAAACTTTATAGGTTTCTCTCCAATCCTTGTTGTAGTAACTTTAACTAAATTTTCAATTTCTTCCTTAAAATTATAAGGCATTTCTGTTATCTCTAATTTAGCGCTTTCTATTTTATTAATATCAAGAATATTACCTACTATTTCCAAAAGTGTCTCTGAAGCATTTAATATATCATTAGCATCTTCTTGCATTTCTTTAGGTAATTGTTCATATTCAGTTAAACCTCTTGACAAGCCAACAATAGCGTTTAGTGGTGTTCTAATTTCATGGGACATACTTGACAAAAAATCAGACTTAGCAAGATTAGCTTTTTCGGCCTGATCTTTAGCTATTTCAAGTTGCTCTATCATTTTAACATCAGGATTTTCAATAGTATTGAACATTAAAAATATAATAAAAGTTTCCATAGACGTTGCTAAAGTTAAATAAGGATAAAGTTTTTGAATAATTGCTACAGCCGATAGTCCTATAAAGAAAGAAAAGATTAAAACATAACGCTTTCTTGCTATATTTTTAAATTTTATAATTAAAGAAACTAAACATATAAGTCCCAAAATAAAAGATGCTATATAGACTACATTAGTTGCTGGTCCATAAGAATAACTATAATTATTTACAATTTCGATTTTTACAGGCAAAATTACGATAAAAAATGAACAAATTATAAATAATAAAAGTATAAAATTTCGTAGTCTTTTTAAAACAATATTATCTTCTAATTTTTCAATATTCATAAAACAAACAAATAAAAGATACAAACCAAAAATAAAAGCAAAGGCTATTAAATATATTAAAAAAAGTTTATTTACAAGTACTGTTATTAAAGAATTTGTATAATACTTTGCTGTAATATAACAAAATATTTCTAATAATAAACCAAAGAAATTACTTAATACTAAGATACTAAAAATTCTATTTTCATAACTACTAATATGTTTCTTTGAAAAAAAGAAAAAGTTTAAAAATATAGAATACATAAGACTTATTACTATTAAAATAATACTAATATTAATCATAATAGTCACCACCTTATACTTGTAATTATATCATATTTATTGAGTGTGCCAAAAAAAATTTAGATTTCTCTAAATTTTTTGTTTAACTTTTGGTTTTTCTTCTTTTAAACTTTCTATATATTCTCTACCAGATAAATAAGCTGCTTCATCATTGTCAAAAACAATTTTAAATACTTTTTTAGATATGCCTTCTTTTTCCAAAGCACTAATGTCTCTTTTGCCACTATGTGTTAAAGGGAAACTTTCTTTATTATTGTGTAGTCTATATAATATTTTATCTGCAACATTATTGCCTAGTAATTGTTGACATCTCTTTTCAACAGATTCAACAATTTCATTAACATTTTTTGTAGAAAATGGTTGTTTTTCTATGTGAGCAATAAAGAATTTACCATCATTTGATTTAACAACTTCACATGATAAAATATTCTTAGTATCTTTAAGTATAACATCTGCTACTATAAAGGCTGGTACTTTTTCATTTTGTTTAGGAATTCTTCCCTTTATGTGAATCCCTTTATCTTTGTCAAGATAACTATATACTGAACAGTCACCCCAAGTTTTGCCAGATGCATCTTTTATAAAAAATTGTTCAGTAGCTTTTGGGTTATCTTTGTAACATTTCATTGTACATGGTGAATTAGCGACCAATCTACCATATTGATATGGTGCACATTTATTACCATTTTCATCAAGAACTGCATACTCTACCATTTCAAAAGCCTTTAAGCCAGCAGGTTCATGTTTCATTAATGAATTAGGTTTTTTACTTTGCCAAGCTCTAAAAAGGAGCCAGAAAATACCACCATGTTCACAATCACCGCCAGCTATAGACATTTTTACAATAGAGGTTGGTATGGGAATTTTATCTTTTCCAGCTTTTAATTTACTCAATGCTTGATTTAAGAATTTTTCTTCATTTACTTCTAATGGCTCTCCTACGGCAAAAGGTATAAAAAGAAATGGCATCTTTACATTTTTATATTGTGGGTCATTATAAATTTTTTTGAAAGCTATAAGCCAATAGCTTCTTGATGCGACTATATAAGTTGGTTTATTTATAAGTAATGTGTCAATGAAGAAGTCTTTATCATAAATCGGTTCCAAAGCAAGTTTTGAACCTTGCATTAAAGAATCTGATATACTACAAATAATGTTAGTATTAGAAAAAGTTGGAATATGAGCTTGAATTGTAAAGTCTTTCATTGAAGTTGTTTTTTGAATTTCTGGGTCATGGCATCTACCAATAGTTATCAAACTTCTTGTTGTATGTACTATTGGCTTTGGTCTACTACTTGTTGTACCACTTGAATACGATATAATAAATTCAGTATCTAGATTAGATTTATAATCAATTGTTTCATTATAATTCTTTCCTAATTCAACAAATTCGTCAATGCTTTGAATTTTTTCATTTTCTTTTTTAAATTCGGCAATTTTATTTACAAATAAACCATGTTTTTTATCAATATCAGCAAACTTGTTGCCATCTTTTGGTAATGAAGAAGTAAGTGATGACATAATTATTTTATTTACTTTAGTTTTTGGAAGAACATCTTTTAAATCATCATAGTATCTATCCTCAACAAAAACAATATCATTATTGCATGAGTTTATTATATCAACTAGATAATCAGCATCATAATCTGATGCAAAAACATTAGCTTTAGCACCTAAAATACTTATTGCTCCTAGTAAATAAACAAACTCTGGTGTATTGGAAATACAAATAGGGATTTCATTTTCTTCTTTTATACCTAAAGTTTTTAATGATTTAGCATATTCTTGCATTTTTTCAAACATTTCTCTATAAGTTATTTCATTTCCCCTATAAAATAAAGCTTTATCATCTAAATTATTTTTATTTCTAAGGAAAAGCTCATCATACCAAGAATGGTTATGATTTTTTTGTAAATCTTCTAAAACACCCTCTATCCATTTATCTTTCTTTTCTTTTTTTCTTTCTTCAATATTCTTCTTTAATATTTGACCCTCCTTTGTAAACAATTTAAAGGTTTTTAAATTTTTAATTTTTTCAACATTTATCATTTATTTTTCCTCCCCAACTGAGGCTTATAATAGCAAAACATCCTCAACTTTGCAACTTTTTCTCCGTTTAAACAGGAACTTACTGGTTGCATATGTTTTTGTATATTAAAAGCTTGGAATTAATTTAAATAGAAAAAAAAGGATAATCATATATGAATGTTTATATGTATCCTGATTTAAATTTAATTTGATTTATATTATTTTAATGTATTTTTCCTTTTTCTTCAGCGTTTTCATTTTCTGTACTGTATTTATAAGACTTTTCAATAAAACTAATTAAGCTTTCAATTTGTTCTCCAAATTGTGGTCCTTGATAAACTGTTCCATCTGCATGGTCATTTGTTATTTGAATTCCTACTTGGGCACTATATAGAGCATACATTTCTTTTAGCGCATCAAACTCAGCAGTATTATCATATTGAAAATCGGGATTTGTCCTTCTTTCTTGCCAAATATAAAATGGAATACTCACACTTTTACAAAGAATCTCCTTTTTTATTTTAGACATATTTCCTTTTGGATCATCATACTCTGCTATAAAAATACGCATGCCTACTTCTTGGAATAAGTCGAATATTTCAGGGATATCGTCAAATACTTTTCCCATTTCTGGATTTCTTAAATTAATCATTTCATTATATTTGTCATCAACTTTTTTTGCATGTTGGTCAAACAAAGGAATTTCATAATGTGTATATGAATAAGGCATTCTACCCTTATGTTCTTGTCTTTCTGGATAGCCCATTACGTTATAATACCTATCCATGTTCGAAAATACTTTGCCTATTTCTACCTTACAATCCATTATTTCGTAAAAATTAGGATCCGTGTTTGGATTATTCTTTATCCAATTGTTAATTCCTTCAATTCTTTCTGATAAGCTATCTGCCATAGCATTAATTTCTTCTTTTTTCATTTCTTCTTTTTTCATAAAAATCATAAATCTAATACCTCCCATCGGCATTATTTTATCATATTTTATTTTTCTTAGCAACTTATTCGTAAAATCCATGAAAACTTTACATTACCATATAAAACATTTCAGCAACTTTTTTCTTCTTTTAAATAGGAACTTATTGATTTCATTTTTCTTTTATAAAGTTTCTTTTTGCCGTAATTCATTTAGTTTTTCTAAAAATTCTAAAGGTGGTTCTACTTCAAAGAATAATTCCTTGTTATTTCTAGGATGAGTAAATTTAATACTTTTAGAATGAAGCATTTGTCCAAAAGAAGTAGCTTTTTTCTTATTGTAAGTTGCATCATTACTAACAGGATATCCTATATAGGCAAGATGAACTCTTATTTGATGTGTTCGTCCAGTTTCTAAAATACATTCAAGAAGGGTGTTACTTTTAAAGCGTTCTAATACTCTAAAATGTGTAATAGCTTCTTTGGCATTTTCCGAAGTAACGGACATTTTTTGACGATCATTTTTATCACGACCAATAGGAGCATCAATAGTTCCAGTATCATGTTTAATAACGCCATCAACAATAGCCAAGTAATGACGTTCTACTTCTTTTTTACTTATCATTTCTGATAATTTATCTAAAGTCCAATCATTTTTAGCCACGAGCATGAGTCCACTTGTATCTTTATCTAAACGATGAACTATACCAGGACGTAACTTATTTTTGCTTTTAATATCAAAGTGATAAAGTAAAGCATTTACTAAAGTACCGCTATAATGACCTGGAGCTGGATGAACTACCATTCCGCTTTTCTTATTAATAACAAGCAAATCATCATCTTCATAAACTATATCGAGTTTTATATTTTCGGCTTCTATTGCTATTTCATAATTCAAATCATCATTAATCTCAATAATATCATTTTCTTTTACTTGATAACTTGCTGATACAGCTTTTCCATTGACTAAAACCAATTTATTTTTAATTAACTTTTGAATTTTACTTCTTGATAAGTCTAATTTCATTGCCAAAAAAATATCTAACCTCTCATTATCAATATCAACAATAATCATTTATTCACCACCCTTTTCTTTAGTTTTAGAACTTTTTGTTTTTTCTTTAAAATTTTTACCAATTTCTAAAAGGCAATAAAGAAAGTATATAAAAACTCCAACTGTAATTAAAATATCAGCAATATTAAAAACAGGAAAGCTTTTATTACCAAAAACAAATAATAAATAATCAGTTACTCCATGAAAAACAATTCTATCAATTAAATTTCCCAAAATCCCCCCTATAATCATCCCTAAAGAAAGCCTTGATAAAGAAGTAAAAACTGTTTCTTTTTTAATATACCTATCCATAAGAAAAAGAACAAAAAATGTAAATATAATAAGAAAAGTCGTATGATTACTTAAAAAAGAAAAAGCTGCCCCTGTGTTTGTAGTATGATATAAAGAGAAAAATTTGGGAATAACAACAATTTCTTCATGAAGACTTAATTTTGATCGAACTAATATCTTAACAAACTGATCAATCATTATAAATATAGTAGCATAAGAATATATTTTTTCTTTATTAGTTAATTTCTTCATCAGCATCTCCTTCTAATCTTTGAATTTTATTAACAATAATTTGATATTGATTTAATCTTTTTTCTACTACACCAATAATTCTTAAGATATTACCTCTTTCTATTTCACTAAAATCTTTATAAACTCGTGGGAAAAGTGTGAACTCAGCTACCGCAAATTCATCACTACCTGTTAGAAAAGCCATCTTTTCGCCTTTTTTAGTATTAATTATTTTTATTTTATCCACAAGAACAATAGTATCAATTGTCTTATTAAAATATTTATCCACAAAATTAAGTGGAATACAACTTGGATATTTAGCTTTGTAAAAACTAGCTGGATGTGAAGATAAATAAAAACCAAACACTTCTTTTTCTTTATTTAATAAATAAGTATTATTATATTCTTTTTGAAATTCTATTTCTGGTTTCATAACAAGTGATGGGTCAATGTCCTTTGTCAATTCAGCATAATTAAACAAACTATCTAAATTATAAATTAAAGTTGCTCTATTAATATTAAATTCTTTAAAAACATCAGCATTTATTAAAACCTCTAGAGTTTTTTTCCCAATTCCTGCTATACAAAGACGACTAAAGCAATCATAAATATCTACAAAATCTCCATCTTCTTGAACTTTTTTAATTGTATTTGAAACAACTACTCCAATAGATTTAATATTTGAAACGGGAAAAATTATTTTATTATCTTTAACTATATATTTATTTGTACTTTCACTAATAGTTGGTTTTACAACTTCTATATTATTAGCTTTAGCTTCCATTATATATTCATGAGTCTTTGTTTCACTACCAATAACATTTGTCAAAAGGTTAGCAAAAAATATTGTTTTATAATGACACTTTAAATAAGCCATCTTCAAGGCAATTGTTGAATAAGCAACAGAATGTGATTTATTAAAACCATAACCAGCAAAATTTAAAACTAAAGAAAAGACTTTTTTAGCTTGTTCTTTTGAATGACCATTACTTATACTTTTAGTAATAAATTTTTCTTCTTCATTTTTTAATAAATCTAATTTTTTCTTACTCATAGCTCGTCTAAGAATGTCAGCTTCTGCTAAGGAATAACCAGCATAAATATTAGCTACTTGCATAACTTGTTCCTGATAAATTAAAAGACCATAAGTATTCTTAGAAATTTCTTCTAAAGATGGGTCAATGTAAGTTACCTTTTCTTGTCCAAATTTTCTTCTAATATAAGGATCTATATTGGGTGCAGCACCTGGCCTAAATAAAGCAATAGCCGCTACAATATCATCAAAAGAATTAGGTTTCAATTTTCGTAAAAAATTACGCATTCCAGCTGATTCAAATTGAAAAATACCACTTGTATTAGCCCTTTCAAATAAACCTAAAGCCTCCTTATCATCTAAAGGTATTTTAGAAAAATCAATATCTTCATTCATTTGTTCTTTTATATCATTAATAATATTATCAATTATGGTTAAATTTTTTAAGCCCAAAAAATCCATTTTTAAAAGTCCCAAACTTTCAAGATATTCCATTGAGTAACTACTCAAATACATATTATCACCAATTGTTAATGGAATAACTTCATCCAAATCTATTTGACTCATAATAATTCCAGCAGCATGAGAAGAAGTATGTCTAGGAAAGCCTTCAATTGCACAAGCTATTTTATACATTTTACTAAGAGAAATATCACCATCTATTTGAGCTTTAAAAACGGGATCATTTTTATAAAAAGTTTCTAATTTATCTTTAGTAATAGCTGGTATATGTTTACATAAATTATCGACTTTCGTAAGAGATATATTTAAAACACGTGAAACATCTCTTATAACTTGTTTAGCACTAAGAGTTCCAAATGTTACTATACCACAAACTCGTCTTTTACCATATTTGCTGATAACATAATTAATTACATCATCACGTTTATTATCTGGAAAATCCGTATCTATATCAGGCATTGTTTTACGGGCTGGATTAAGAAATCTTTCAAAAAGCAAATCATATTTTAAAGGATCAATATCAGTTATACCTAAAGAATAAGCTACTAAAGATCCTGCTGCACTTCCCCTACCGGGACCAACTAAGATTTTACTCTTTTTAGCAAATTTGATAAAATCATAAACTACAAGAAAATAATTCGCAAATCCCATTTCATTAATCATTTTTAACTCGTACATTAATCTTTCTTTATATATATTAGATATATTACTATTAAGTCGCTTAGATAAGCCTTTTTTGCATAATTCAAAAAGATAAGTTTTAGGATCATCACAATCATAAATAGGTAATAAATTTTTAGTTTCAGGAAATTCTAAATTACATAAAGACGCTATCTCTAGTGTATTAGCCAAACCTCTTTCTGAAGATAATTCATTTATGTTTAAAATATTCAATTCATAATTTTCAATTGCATAAAAAACTTCATCAGTAATAGTCTTTCCATCCCTTATCATATAAAGATAAGGCAAAATTTTAGAAGATTCTTTATCAAAATATAATGCTTGTCGTAGAAAAACACACTTTTCTGTTATAAGTTGGGCTTCTAATTCTTCTTTTTTATTAGAATATCCTAAATAAATATCTTGATAACATTCACCTAAAAAACCAATTTTTTCTTTAAATTTGAAAGGTATTAAGGCAATAACATTTTTATTATAATTAGAAATATCATCATAGGTAATTTCTCTCTCATTTTGAATTGTTGAAAGTTTAATAAGAGTTTTATATCCTTGATAATCTTTAGCTAAGATAATAAAATCACAATCAGACATTAAAATATTTAGTCCTATAATTGGTTTAATGCCTTCTTTGTGACATTTATTAATAAACTCCATTGCCCCATACATATTGGTGTCAGTTAAAGAAATACTAGAAATATTTCTTTGTTTTGCATAAGCAATTATATCATCTATCTTTAAAAGAGACGATAGCAAGGAATAGTTACTTTTATTATATAAAGGAATATAAATAATTAACACCTCCTCGCCTTACTTATATTATATAACATTTTTTAGTTAAACAAAGAAATAATTGAGCTTTTTTAATAATTTTGCACATAATAAAGAGGTACTGTCTAATTATAAAATTTTTCTTTTACTGGTGAATTTTGGATAGGAAATCCGAAATAGATATCCGAGTTTAAATAATTGGTAACCAATAAAGATAAACTTTATTGGGATAATAATGGTAAAATATGAAATAAAAAATCAAGAATTAAAAAAATGACAAAATAAATTTTGTCATGCGTCCCTTTAAAAAGGGACCTTTTCTTTTTCCATTTATTGTTTT